>CALQFM020000026.1 GCA_943329845.2 Candidatus Kuenenia stuttgartensis
CTGCGTGATCCCAACGCGGCGCCGGTTCCGCTGGTCACCGAGCAGTATCAGTTCATCGGCGACGCGGACATTCCGTTCGACCGCTATACGTCGCGGGAATTCCACGACCTGGAGATGAAGAAGCTCTGGCCGAAGGTGTGGCAGTGGGTGTGCCGCGAGGAGCACATTCCCGAGGCCGGCGACCACATGGTCTATGAGATCGGCGACTACTCGTTCATCATCACCCGCACGGACAGCGGCGAGGTGAAGGCGTTCTACAACTCGTGCCTGCACCGCGGCACGCAGTTGCGCCCTGGCCGGGACGAGGAAGGCTATGCGCTGTCGGGCAATGATTTCCGCTGCCCGTTCCATGCCTGGATCTGGAACATGGACGGCACCTTGAAGGACCTGCCCTGCGACTGGGACTTCCCGCATCTGGACAAGGAAAAGCTGTGCTTGCCAGAGGCCAAGGTCGGTCTTTGGGGCGGCTTCGTGTTCATCAACATGGACCCCGACGCCAAGCCTCTCGAAGAGCACCTCGAGGTGCTGCCCGAGCACTTCAAGCACTTCTTCCCGCTGGACCGCCGCTACATCGAGGTGCATTTGCGCCGGACGCTGCCGTGCAACTGGAAGGCCGGCATGGAGGCGTTCCTCGAAGCGTACCATTCGCGCGAGACGCATATGGGCGGCACGACGATCGGCAACGCCTGCACCAACGCCCAGTACGACATCTTCGGCGACAACGTGAACCGGTTCATCCACACCATCGGCTATCCGACGCCGACTTGGCCGGAGCCGGAGACCGAGGAAGACATCGCCAACGCTATGGCCGAGCGCATCATGGCGGCCCAGGCCAACCGTGACCGGCTGGAGCCGAAATACGGCGTCGACATGAGCCGGTTCTCGGAAAGCGAGATGCTCGATTCCATCGAGTATTTCCTGTTCCCGAACATGTTCATCTTCCCGGGCATCACCCTGCCGATGATCTACCGCTTCCGGCCGGCCGGGAACGACGTCGACAGCTGCTGGTTCGACCTGCTGTTCCTGCGGCCTCTCAAAGACGGCGCGGAACACCCCGAGCCGCCGCGCGTGGTGAAGCTGGGCCTGACCGAGACCTACGACAGGGTTCCGAACATGGACCCGGGCCTTGCCGCCATCTATGAGCAGGACACGTCGAACCTGGAGCGCCAGCAACGCGGCTTCAAGGCCTCGGGCAAGCGCGCCCAGTCGCTGGCCAACTACCAGGAAGCCCGTATCCGTCAGGTGCACGCCACCCTGGACAAGTACCTGAAGGCGTAGAGCGCCCGCATTGTGGATTGCATGAGCCCGAGCAGGTGCGGCGCTCTGGGTGTCAGTCTGCTTTCCGTTCCGCTGCATGATTTCGACAATCCTGCTTGCAACAAGGCGTGCGCGGCGTGAAAGATGCGCACGTTCACCCGGTCTGGCCGCGTGAATTTTAGAGGCACAAGGGCCGCGTAAAAGGCCCGGACAACGGGGAACACGAATGAAGCTGAATGGCATTTTTGCCTGCTTGATGCTGGCTGGCCTGGCAATGTCCCAGACCGCCTTGGCGGCGATGGACACGCCCGCTCCCGGCGAGCAGGAGAAGTCCACGCCGGCGGTGGCGGCGGGCGGCAAGACGTCGGCCGATCAGGCCTATCGGCGCGGTGGCGACTTTGCCGAACTGGACGCGGCGGCCGCGGGCAAGGGCGGCGAGGTCTATAACGGCCTGTGCGGCACCTGCCACGAAAAGGGCCTGAACCGGGCGCCGCAGCGCGCCATGCTGTCGCTGATGACGCCGGAATCCATCTATCGCGCGCTGACGACCGGCGTGATGAAGGAACAGGCCGAGGCGGCCGAGCTGACCGACGACGACAGAAAGGCCGTCGCCGAATTCCTGGCCAAGCGCAAGCTGGGCGGCAAGGATACCGTGGCGCCGCCGCTGATGTGCGCCGCCGATACCTCGAAATTCGACGTGGGCGAGCCGCCGGTGTTCGACGGCTGGGGCCTCGACAAGCGCAACTCCCACTTCATCGACACCAAGACCGCGGGCATCGACCGGAACAACGTCGGCAAGCTGAAGCTGAAATGGTCGCTGGCATTCCCCAACGCCGTCCGTTCGCGCTCTCAGCCTGCGCTGGCCGCCGGTGCGATTTTCGTCGGCAGCCATGACGGCACCGTGTTCGCGCTGGACCGGGCAACCGGCTGTTCGCGCTGGACCTTCCACGCCGGCGCCGAAGTGCGCACCGGCATCGTCGTCGCGCCCTGGACCAAGGGCGACGCCGCGGCCGACCCGCTGGTGTATTTCGGCGACCTGATCGGCAATGTCTACGCCATCAAGGCGCGCACGGGCGAGCAGGTCTGGCGGATCCGGCCGGGCGATCATCCGAACCTGACGATTACCGCCGCGCCGGTGCTCTACAAGGACAAGCTGATCGTGCCGATCTCGTCGCTGGAAGAGGCGCGTATCGACCCGAAATACGAATGCTGCACGTTCCGCGGCTCGATCGTGGCGCTCAACCCCGCGACCGGCGCCGAAATTTGGCGCACCTGGATGGTGCCCGAACCGCAGCAGACGGGCGTCAACGCCGCGGGGGCGAAACAGTTCGGACCGTCGGGCATCGCCCTGTGGAATACGCCAGCCATCGACGAAAAGCGCAACCGCATCATCATTGCTACCGGCGACAACTATTCGACGCCCGCCACCGAGTTGAGCGACGCGGTCGTCGCCTTCGATCTCGATACAGGAAAGATCGTCTGGCATCATCAGGTGCTGCAGGACGACGCCTGGAATGGCGCATGCGAGGCCGCCGACAAGGCCAACTGCCCCAAGGAAGACGGACCGGACTTCGACTTCGGCGCCGGCCCGATCCTGGCAACCCAGGACGGCCGGGACTATGTGCTGGCCGGGCAGAAGTCCAGCATCATGTACGGCTTCGACGCCGAGGACGGCAAGCTGGTGTGGAAGAACAAGGTGGGCCGCGGTGGCGTGGTCGCCGGCATCCATTTCGGCATCGCCGCGTCGGGTGGCACGGTGTTCGCGCCGGTCTCCGACGTGCCGGACGGCAATAAATATGCCGAGGGCGACGATCCACGGCCCGGCATGTACGCGCTCGACATCAAGACCGGCGAATACAAGTGGCAGGCGCCCTCGCTGGACGTCTGCGGCGGCAAGGATTTCTGCCACCCGGGCTACTCGGGCGCGATCACGGCCACGCCGGACCTGCTGCTCGCGGGCGCCAATGACGGCTACATCCGGATCTTCGACACGGCCACCGGCAAGGTGTTGTGGGAGTTCGACACGGTGAAGAGCTTCACCACCGTGAACGGCACCGTGGCCAAGGGCGGCTCCATGGGCGGCGGCACGGCGCCGATCGCCTATGATGGCCTTCTGATCGTGAACTCGGGCTATGGGTTCGCGGGCAAGATGCCTGGCAACGTGCTGCTGGTGTTCGAGGCCGAATAGCAGTCGACGACAAAAAAAGGGGCGCGGACCGAGAGGTCCGCGCCCCTTCCTTTTGGAAGCGTCAGATCGCCCGCGCCAGCTCGGCCGCCTCGTGGATCGCGGTCATCATGCTGTTGCGGCCCTTCACGTCGCCGATCATGTGGACCTTGACGTTGGAGAAACGGGCGGTGAGCTCGTTCGCCAGGTCGCGGTTGGGCTCGTTGAAGCTGACCAAAACGACGGTCTTGGCCGGAAGCGTGCGCACCCGGTCGGTGAACAGCACGCCGATCTCCACCGAATCCGGCGTGATCTTGCGGAGATAGTGGCCGCCAACGAAGTCGAAGTCGGCCGACATCAGGCGCTCGCGCGCCGCGCCGACCGTGACCGGCGGGAACGGCACGTTCTGTCCGAGCTGCTCCATGCGCGAGACCATGGTGACGTGGACGCCGGCCTTCAGCAGCACGTCGGCCACCGAGATCGCCTCGAAGGTGCCGGTGTCGTCGAACACGACCGCCGGACCCTGGATGTCGACCTGGCCGCCGACGCCGAACATCTCCCACGAGTTGTGGACATGCGGCAGGTCGAAGCCCGGGATCGGCACCGACGGCGTCGACACCTGGAAGCCGTCGTAGCGCGGCGTGGTGCCGGTGGCGATGATCACCTCGTCGGGCGCGATCTCCGCCACCATGTCGGCGTCGACCATGGAGTTGAGATGCACCTCGACGCCCAGATTGTCGATCTCGTCGGACAGCCAGCGGGTGATCGTGCCGACATCGGCCCGGTGCGGCGCGTCGGCCGCCAGCGCCACCTGGCCGCCGAGACGGCGCATGGCTTCGTGCAGCACGACCTTGTGGCCACGCATGGCGGCGGTGCGCGCCGCCTCGAGGCCGGCCGGGCCGCCGCCGACGATCAGCAGCGTCTTGGGCTGGGCGACCTTGTCCTCGGGATCGTGGGTGACATGGGCTTCCTGCGCGGCGGCCACGTTGACCACGCAGCTGATCACGCCGCGGGTCATCAGCTGGCCGACGCAGCCCATGTTGGTGCCGATGCAGGGGCGGATCTTGTGCTCCTCCAGCCGGCGCGCCTTGTTGGGCATCTCCGGATCGGCGATCAGCGCGCGGACCATGGAGACCATATCCGCCTCGCCATTGGCGATGATCGAGCTGGCGTGGTCGATGGTCATGATGCGGCCGACGACGATGGTCGGCTTGGTCACCACCTTGGTGATGACGCTGTTGGGCTTCATCTCGACGCCCAGCGGATCGTCGGACGGCGCGATCAGCTTGTGGAACCGCCAGTAGGCGCCCATGTGCAGCGACACATAGTCCACATGCGGATCGACCAGCGCGGCGATGGCGGCGTTCTCGGCGGCGTCGAGGCCACCCGGGACGTAATCCTCGTTGGGCAGGCGGACGCCCACGGCGATGTCGCTGCCCACTTCAGCGCGGATCGCGGCGATCACTTCCATCATGAACCGCATCCGGTTCTCGCGGCTGCCGCCGTAGTCGTCCTCGCGCTTGTTGAGCGCCGGCGACAGGAACTCGTGGATCAGGTAGCCGGACGAGGCGTGGATATCGACGCCGTCCAGGCCGCCGTCGCGGACGCGGCGCGCCGCCTTGGCGAACGCGTCCACGAGGTCGTCGATCTGCATCTTGGTCAGCACGAAGGGCATGACCTGGATCAACGGATTGGGGACGCCGCTGACCGACCAGGAGTCTGGCGTGCCGCCGCCGCTCGCGCCGGAGTGGTAGATCTGCTGGAACAGCTTCATGCCGTGCTTGTGCACCCGGCTGCTGATCTGTTCGTAGAACGGCAGGATGGCGTCCGAGTGGAGCGGCAGGTGCGTCTTGGCGCTGTGGTGTACGCCGGTCGCCTCGAGCGTCGACATGCCAACGCCGCCCCTGGCCCGCGCCTCGTGATAGGCGATCAGGTCCTCGCCGCCCAGATGGGTGCCGTGGGCCGACCGCACGATGCGGTTCGGGATGGTCACCGGGCCGACCTTGATCGGCTCGAACAGATTGTCGTAAAGCGCCATGGCTCCGCGTCTCCCCATCAGCAGAGATTTTATGCACGATTGCAGAACGGCCGTGAGGCGTCAATGAGGCGGGGCAGATTTTGCGATGCAGCCTTCAGATAAGCGCCAGGCTATTACTCAGGACAAGGCAAGCCGATCCTGGAAAACCACAACCGGAATCTCGCGGTCGGTCCGCTTCTGGTAGCGGGTGTAGACGGCCATGGCCCGGGTGACGTGATCCCACAGGGCGGCGCGTTCATCGCCGGCGGCGATGTGCGCCATAACCGGACGGCGCTTGCCGCGGATCGACAGCTCGGCCTCGGGATGGGCGCGCAGATTGGTGACCCAGGCGGGATCGTCCGGCGCGCCGCCTTTCGAGCCGACCACGATGAAGACCTCGCCCAGCTGGAAATAGGGCAATGCCGCTTCACGCCACTGGCCGGTTTTGGCGCCTTTGGTGGTGAGGATCAGCATGGGCTGGGGCGTGAAGCCCTGGCGCCTGCCCATCAGGGCGTTGAGCAGCGAGCGGCCGAACAGGCGCACCAGCCACAGGTCGAACGCCATGCCCTGCTTGCTCAACAGGAACCTGATCAGCCGCTTTTCCATGGCCTAGAGGAACACGTCGAGCGAGCCGCTGGGCAGATGCATTTGCATTCGCCTCGGCGGATAGAGGCCGAATACCGACCGGTCCTGCTTCACGCCCGAGAACACGAACGGATCGTGCATCGCCGCAACGAACCCATCCCGCCGCGCCGGATCGACCTGATAGCGCGACAGAGAGCGATTGGCGTCATGGATCCATCTCACCGAACCGTCTCCCCTGGGGTTCCGAGACGGTCAGCTTGGCAGAAACCGGCGCCGCTTTCGATGGCCTAGTGACGCGGACCGTACTGGCGAGTCAGATAGCCCAGGATGGTCTCGCGCTCGTCCGGTTCCAGCCGCCGGTATTCGGGATAGGTCTTCAGCATCCGCTCGACCAGCGCCTCCCATTGCTCGCGGGTCTTGCTGGCGGCCTTGATGCGGGTATCAGAATGACAGGGCGCGCAGAAATAGAAGACTTCCTCGCGGCCCCGGTCAGGTTTCAGCCCGCCCCAGTCCATGGGCGCAGGGCCGGGACCGATGCGCGGTTCCGCGGGCTTGTTGTCCCACTGGTCGAGCGGCGTCTTCATGTGGTCCGGTTGACCATTATCGACCTGTGCCGCGGCGGCGCCGCTCCACGCGGCAAGTCCAAGGCCGATAACCAGCATGGGCAGCAATCTCATGGCAAACTCCCCGCAGCGCGCGCGGTGGCACGGCGCCGATCCTGGAACCTTGCGTCAGGGCTGGCGGCCGGTCATTGATCTGCCGCAAGTCAGGGAGTCTTCTTCAGGCCTTTGACGATCTCCAGCGCCTTGGCCGCGTGGTCCACGGGTGCGATCTTGTCGTCGGTGGTCGACAGCACCGCGGCGATCTTGCCGTCGCCGGCGATGACGAAAGTGGTGCGCTCGGTGAAGGCGTGGTCGATATCGGCGCCGCGCGAATCCTTCATGCCGGGCTTTCCCTGCATGGTCTTGAGGTCGAACGACTTGCTGATGGCGCCATCCGGGTCGGAGGCGACCGGGAACTTGCCGGCGCAGTATTCCGGGTCGGCCGAGAAATCGTTCAGCCGCTTGATGCTGTCCTGCGACACGCCGATAATCGTGGCACCGGCCGCCTTGTAGTTGTCCGCTTCCTCGGCGAAGGCATGCGCCTGCACGTTGCAGCCGCCGGTGTAGGCCGACGGGTAGAAATAGACGACCACCGGGCCCGACTTGCGTGCGTCGGCCAACGAGAACTCGAACTGCTTGCCGGCCAGCGACGCGGGCGCCTTGAAGTCGGGCGCAGCCGCGCCGGTCTTCAGCGCCGCATGGGCGGGCAGGGCGGCGGCAAGGGCGATGGCGGCGGTCAGCAGCAGGCGGCGCATGATGTTACTCCCCGGTTTGGTTCGGCGCAGAGGATAGCGGATTCATGCGGAGGGAAGAAGATAATGCCTACCGCCCCGTGAACTCTGGCGCCCGCTTCTCCCTGAAGCTGGCGACGCCCTCGGCATAATCCTCGGAGGTGAAGCATTTCTGCTGCTCGTCGTTGGCCATCTGGGTCGCGGCGGCCAGCGACTGGGCATAGCCCATATAGACCTGGCGCTTGATCAGGCCCATGGCGCGGGGCGACGACAGCGACGCCAGCTCGGCCGCCACGGCGTGCACCGCCTCGGCGAAGCCGTCGCGGGGCAGCATCCTCACCAGGCCCAGCCGCTCGGCCTCGGCAGCGTCGATGGTGCGGCCTGTCAGCAGCAGGTCCATGGCGTTCATCGTGCCGATCAGCCGCGGCAGCATCCACGCGCTGCCATGTTCGGCGATCAGGCCGCGGCGCACGAACGCGGTGGTCATCTTGGCGCCCTCGGCCATGTAGCGCATGTCGGCATAGAGCGCGAGGCACAGCCCCACACCGGCGCAGGCGCCGTTGATGCCGGCGACGATGGGTTTCTCCACGCCCAGCATGTAGGAATAGCGCTGACCGAAATCGTCGGCGCTGAACGGCGGTACGATGCGCGGTCGCGGTTTTCCGTCCGGCCCGGGCGCCAGGTCGGCCCCGGCGCAGAAGCCCTTGCCCGCGCCGGTCACCACGATGGCGCGGGCGCCATCGTCGGCGGCGGCCCGGTCGATGGCGGCGCGGAACGCCCGCTCCATGTCCGGACTCCAGGCGTTCATCTTGTCGGGCCGGTTCAGGGTGATGGTGGCGACCTTATCGGCCACGTCGTAGAGGATGTCGTCGGTGTCGGTCATGAATCCCTCCGTTTCCGTTGCGACAGGCTAATCGCAATCGGTGCCGAAGGCAGCATGTTCTGCTGCGCCGCCAACACCCAAAAGCTGGTCAGGCAACCCAAAAACCGGCGCGAGCGCATATATTTCAAATTTTATAAAAATCTTGATTAACACCTTGGGTTGTGCTTAAGTCGCGCCATCGTTAGCCGGTTTCCGGCATTTGACACTTCGATGCCGCAGGCATCGCCACTGGAGACATGACATGCGCAAGGCCCTTCGCGAATTCGCTTCCGACGTAACTGGTGTGACCCTGATCGAGTACGGCCTGATCGAGTACGGCCTGATCGCCGCGCTGATCGCGGTCGCGCTGGCGGCCATTCTCGGCACGGTCGGCACCAACCTCAACACCCTGTTCACCACGGTGTCGCAGAAGGTCTGACGGTGCCGCTCCGTCGCCCCGCTCGCGGGCAACGGTCGATAGTTACAGACTGATATGTGCGCGGCCGCTCCGGCAACGGAGCGGCCGCGTCGTTTTCGGGCCGTGCGCGCCACCCGCTGCGTCTGAACGCTGGTCTTCTCCTCGACCGAATGGCACCCTGAGGCCTTCGGATACGGGGAGATTCCGATGGACCGGGAAACCGACGACCTCGCGCGCTACAGCCTGATGGACCACGCGGTCCAGAGCGATCCCTACGGCTTTCACGCCCTGCTGCACGAACGTTGCCCGGTATACCGCATGCCGGAAACCGGCTTCTACGTGGTCACGAAGTACGACGATTTGCGCAAGGTGCTGATCGACACCAGCACCTTCAGCAACAGCCTGCCCAGCCGCCGTGCGCTCAAGGGCGACCTTGGCGACCTGTACGAGCGGCTGGTGGCCGAGCGCGGCTGGCGGCACGTGGACACGCTGCAGTCGATCGACCCGCCCGCCCATGCCCGCTACCGCAAGGTGCTCGACGCGGTGTTCTTCGGCAAGCGCATGAACGCCATGAAGCCTCATGTGGAAGAGGTCACCCACGGTCTGATCGACGACTGGATCGCCGACGGCCGGTGCGACTTCAACGCCCAGTTCGCCATGAAGCTGCCCGGCATCATCACCGCCGAGCAGATGGGACTGCCGCGCGAGGACATCGGCACCTTCAAGCGCTGGGCCGACAACCTGCTGACCGTCGCCGCCACGCCCCAGAGCGAGGACGAGGTGCGCCGCAGCGCCGAGACCACGCTGGAGATGCAGCACTTCATCGCCGCCGAGCTGGAGAAGCGCCGCGCCCAGCCGGCCGACGACATGCTCTCGGACCTTGTCCAGGCCCACGAAGGCGAGCCGCTGTCCATGGAGGAGCTGCAGAGCGTCATGGGCCAGCTGATCGCCGGCGGCTACGAGACGGTGCAGAGTGCGCTCGGCCATGGCATGTGGCAGCTCGTGCGCCACCCGGAATTGCAGAACCGGCTGCGCGGCGATGCCGCCGCCATCAAGAAGTTCTGCGAGGAGGTGATCCGCATGGAAAGCCCGGTACAGAGCCTGATGCGCCGTGCGACGCGCGACGTGGAGCTGGGCGGCACCCTGATCCCCGAAGGCAGCCTGATCCTCGCCCGCTACGGCGCCGCGAACCGCGATCCGGAAAAGTTCGCCTGCCCGCATGCGTTCGACATCGACCGCCCGAACGTGGGCGCCCACCTGGCCTATGGTTCCGGCACCCACTTCTGCGTCGGCGCGACCTTGGCCCGGCTGGAGATGAACGTGGCGTTCACGGCGCTGCTGGACCGGCTGGAGACCATCGAACTGGCGCGCCCGCTGCCCGACCCGGTGCACCGGCAGAGCCTGCACTGGCTGCCGATGCGGGAGTTGGTGATTGGCTTCGAGCAGCGGTAAGCCGGGTTATCCCGGGTTGCTGACGGACCTTTCCGGAGCAACCACCAGCGTCTCGTCCACCTCGCGGCAGAACCATGCTCCAGAAGGGAGAAGCTCGAACGCGCCTGCTCGGACACCGGCCGCAAGGTGCTCCGGCCCATCGAACCACAGTTCGGCGATGCCGTCCCACCAGCTATAGAATGCCTCCCGCCGCGCGATCCCGGCGGGCGTGAAGCCTTCGGCGCTGAGGTTGACGAAGCCGGTCAGCACGTCGAGATCGGTGCGGAAGTTGACGATGTGGCCGCGCAGGCCGGGGAGGTGGTTGAACGGCTCCGCCCATTCGCCGGTCCAGCGGGTGCGAAAGGCCTCGGGCGCCAGGTCCGCCGGGCGCTTGCAGAACAGCGCCAGCTTGAACAGCCGGCGTTCGGGACGGCTGACCTCCACGGCGATATGCTCGTCGACATGGAACTGCATGGCCGAGCCGGCATAGAGGTACGGGCCGTCGCCGCCAACCTCGGCCACCTTGGGATCGGCCTCGAGGCCGTTCGGGCCGGCCCGATCCGGCGTCGGATTGCGGGAGTCCAGATAGGCCGGCAGGCCGTCGAACATCAGCTGGCCCCAGCCGTCCCAGGCATTGTCGAAGCCTTCCGGCGCGTGCCGGGTCAAGACGGCGGCGGCCTTCGGTCCCACCGCCTGAGCCAGCGGCCGGCTGGCACGCACGTTGAGGACGTAGCCGCGGATGCCGGTCAGTCGCCGTCCGTAGGAGGCGTGATAGCCGGCATGGGCGGCGCGGTACTCGTCATGGGTCAGGCGCGGGTTGCGCCGGACGAAGCCGAACACCTTCAGCATGAAGGTCGTCCCGATCGCGCGGCGGCTTTTTCAAGCAGCCATGACTGTTTGTCTTGTCCTGTTCCCGCCATTGAGGGATAATCGATGCATCTGCAAGTGGTCGCAACGTATTCCTGGGGAGAGGGTGCCGCGGACTGACGAGCGATAGCAGGCCTTGGGGGCCTGGAAACGGGAGAAGTCCAATGCGTCCGATCGTCATGGTGGCCATCGCCACTGCTTTGGTTGTGACCCTGTCCGTCCTGTTGATCTGGGGCCCGCCGCTCGCGGCATAGGCAACTCGTTCCTGCACCGGAACTGAGCCAGCAATTTCGGCGCGTTTTGTATCGAGCGTGCCGGCAAGAAAATACCCCGCCTTTCATGGCGGGGTATCTGGCAGGATCGGAAGATGGGCGATTACTTCGGCGTCACTTCGTTGCTAGGCGCTACATCCTCTTCCTTGGACAGGAACAGGCTCTTGTCCTTGGTCGCCGGATCGTCGCGCAGGGCGACGGCGTCAGCGCAGAATTCTGTGAGGTTGTCGGCGTTCTCGGCGGCATAGATGCCAATGGCGCTGCCCAGATGCAACAGCAGCGTGTCGTGCAGGAACTTCCGCTGGTCATCGCTCGTCTTGGCATCGCCTGCTGCCGGCAGCAGGGCCTCAAGCGCTTTGCCCAGCTTGGCCTCGTCCACCGTCACCTCGTGGCACATGGCGCCTGCGGCGGCGTTGTAGGCGGCCCAGATCAGCTTGGGGCGCTGTGCCTCGGTGAGGGTCGGCGCCATGGCCTGGTCGAGCCACTTCCAGGCCGCGTCCTCGCGGGGCTGGGCAGATGCGGGTGCGGCAGCGAGAACCGGAGAAGCGAGCATGAGCGTGGCGGCCGCCGCGGTACGTATCGTGCTTTTCATGGTCTTTCTCCTCAATTCCCGAACTCGCGGGCGGTCCAGTTGGGCGCATAGCCCTTGCCGTCCTTGTAGCAGGTCTGCTGCCAGCGGTAGCAGACTACACCGGGTGCGGGACTGTACTGGCCACCACGGTTGTCATAGGACGGGCGGTCGCGGTAGCGGTATTCGTCATAGTGGTCGTAGTCGCTGGAGTGCTTGTCCGAGGACGCGGACGCGACGATAGCGCCCAGCACCAATGCTGTGCCGACCACGGCGGCCGCCTTCGCGCCATCGTTGCCGCCGCCGCCGCCCCGCCAGTTGTCGATGTTCACATAGCGGACGCCGCCATTGTTCACCCGGCAGGTGAAATAGGCGCTGCTATTGCCACGGCCCAATGCGGTGCCGGAGACGTTGTACTTGCTGCCGCCGATCTGGTCGACGCTGACGCCGGTGGTGTCATAGGCGCCCCGCCCGCGGACCGCGTCCTTGCACATCTGCTTCGCGTCCCTGGGACTGTATTGGGCCTGCGCGGGAGCGCTGCCAATGCCGGCCAAAACCAGCGACGCCATAAGCCCCGCCACGACTGTCTTGCGCATGAATTTCTCCTGTTTGCCCACAAACAGGATACGTGAGTATCCCCTTACCGGACCATAACGATTTCGTGAAAATCAGGCATGAATGTAACTTTTCGGCGGTGCTGCTGTACCATGTGTCAATTGTACCGATCGAGAAGGAAGTTCGATGCGCCTTGCCTTTGCGATTTCATTGCCGGCGTTTGTGCTTTGCGGGACGGTGTTGGCCGCCGATCCGTCATTCGCCGCCCCTCCGTCTTTCGACTGCGCCAAGGCGGACACTTCGGCGACGCAGCTGGTGTGCAAGGACGACCAGCTCGCAGCGCTGGACCGAGAGGTCACCCGCCTGTTCACGCTGGCCCGCGACGGCGCCCATCTCGCCGCCGACCAGCGCAAGCAGCTGCTCGCGGTTCAGCGCGGATGGATCAAGGGACGGGACGATTGCTGGAAGGCCGGCGACCTGCGCGCCTGCGTGGTGGAGAGCTACGTCACCCGCATTCATCAACTGCGGCAGGGCTATGCGGATGCCCGTTCCCAGGACAAGGCCGGCATCAGTAAAGGGCCGTTCGCCGCCAAATGCGAGGGACTCGACGCTCTGCTGACCCTCGCCTTCGTCGATATCAAGCCGGCCGCCGCCTATGTGGGCTGGCTGGACCAGGCGGTGGTGGTGAACCAGGTGCCGGCGGCGTCCGGTGCCCGCTACCAGGGCGAGAACTATGCCGGCAAGTTCGAATTCTGGCAGCACGGCAAGGAGATGACGTTCACCATGCCGGGCGGCAAGCCGATGATCTGCGCACCCGAAGAGACCGGCTGAGCCTTTACCGGTAGTAGAACTCCGGCGCCGGCGCCCGGTTGGGCAGCACGGCGATGGTCTCATCCACCTCCCGGTAGAACACCGACGCGAACAGTTTCTGCTCCAGCGCATCCAGCTTCGGCGACAGGTCCGGATCGGCACGGCCGGCGATGAACTGCTCGGGCCGGTCGAACCACAGCTCGGCGATGCCGTCGAAGGTATCGAAGAACGCCTGGCGGCGGATGGCGCCGGCCGGGGTGAAAGCTTCCGAGCTGGGCGGGAAGAAGCCGGTCATGGCGTCGAGACCGGTGCGGAAATTGACGATGTGGCCGCGCAGTCCAGGGATGGTATTGATGTGCGCCGCATACCGGCCGGTCCAGATCGCGCGGAACTCCTCGGGCGACATGCCGCCGGGGCGCTTGCCGAGCTGCACTAGCTTGAACAGCTTGCGCTCCGGCCGGCGCACCGGACGTGCCACATGCTCGTCGATGTGGAACTGGAACGGCGAGCCGTCATAGAGGTAGTCGCCGTCGCCACCGACGTCGCCCACCTTGGGATCGTCGCCGAGGCCGTTCGGACCGGCACGGTCGCGGGACGGGCTCTTGCCGGCCAGGTATTCGGTAAGGTCGTCGAACATCAGCTGGCCCCAGCCGTCGGTCATCGTGTCGAAGCCGGCGGGCTCGTTCCGCGTGATGCGCGCCGCCAGCGGACCAAGGCTCTCGCTCACCGGCGTGTTGGACCAGACATTGAGGATATAACCCCGGATGCCGGGCAGGCGGCGGCCGTAGGAATTGTGATAGCCCACATGGGCGGCGCGGTACTCGTCGTGGGTGAGCTTGGCGTTGCGCCGGACGAAGCCGAAGACCTTCAGCATTCCCGTTCTCCTACCGGTAATAGAATTCGGGCGCGGGATTGCGGTTCGGCATGACGATCACGCTCTCGTCTACCTCCACGAGCCAGACCGCCTCGAACAGGTGGCGCTCCAGCGCGTCGAGCTCGGGGGCGATGTCCGGGTGGGTGCGGGCAGCCCTGAACGCGTCCAGACTGTCGAACCACAGTTCGTTGGCGCCGTCCCACAGCGCGCAAAACGCCTCGCTGAAGGCCCGGCCCTCGTCGCTGAAGCGCCAGCTGCCATCGGGGTAGAAGCCGCGGATGGCGGCTTCCTGGTCCGGATCGCGAAAATTGGCAATGTAGCCGTTCAGACCCTTCATCTTCGCGGCAAGCGGGGCGTGCCGGGTGAGCAGGCCGGCGCGGAAGGCGTCCTCGGACAGGGCAGGGTTGCGGCGGAAGAACTGCATCAGCTTGGTCTGCTTGTACTCGACCCGCTCGACCGGGAGCATGATGTGCTCTTCCATGTGCAGATGGTGCGAGCGGAAGTCGCCGCCTGAGTTCGGGATCTCGTCGAACAGCCAGGGGCCGTCGTCGGGCAGCCGGTCCGGATCGACGGCCAGGCCGTCGGCGGTGGCGCGGGTTTTCTCGGGTTCGCTCGAGCCGACCCAGGTGGCGTTGCTGTCGAAATGCACGCAGGGGAAGCCGTCCCACTGGTCGAGGAAGCCGGCCGGCGCGCCGCGGACGATCTGGTCGTGCAGCGGCCCCAGTGCCTGCTTCAGGTCGCGGTTGGCCCAGACATTGACGCAGTAGCCGCGCATGCCCTTCATGCGCCGCGAATGGCCGGAATGGTAGCCGATGTGACCAGCCCGGTATTCGTCGTGCGTCAGCCGGGCGTTGCGCTTCAGAAACGCGAAAACCTTGAACATGACCATGTCTCCCCGCCGCAGATCATTCCACAAGCTGGGCGGAGAGGCGAGCGCGAACTATCCCTTGATGAACGCCAGCAGATCCGCGTTGAACTGGTCGGCATGGGTGGTCGCCAGGCCATGCGGCGCGCCCGGGTACACCTTCAGCGTGCCCTTCTTCAGCAACTTGATGCTTTCGTGAGCCGACGCACCGATCGGCACGATCTGGTCGTCGTCGCCATGGGCGACCAGCACGGGGATGTCGATCTTCTTCAGGTCCTCGGTGAAGTCGCTTTCCGAGAACTGCTCGATGCAGTCGTAGATGCCCTTGATGCCGCCCAGCATTCCCTGCAGCCAGAACGACTCGCGCGCACCTTCCGAGATTTTCGCGCCGGGCCGGTTGTAGCCGTAGAACGGCATGGTCAGGTCCTTGAAGAACTGCGACCGATCGTCCTTCGTGCCCTTGCGGATGCCGTCGAACACCTCCATGGGCAGCCCGCCCGGATTGGCCGGGGTCTTCAGCATCAGCGGCGGTACGGCGCCCAGCAGCACGGCCTTCCTCACCCGCGACGTACCGTGGCGGCCCAGATAGCGCGCCACCTCGCCGCCGCCGGTCGAATGGCCGACCATGACGATGTCCTTCAGGTCGAGCTGTTCGAACAGCTCGGCCAGGTCGTCGGCATACTGGTCCATGTGGTTGCCATCCCAGGTCTGCGCCGAGCGGCCATGGCTGCGCCGGTCATGGGCGATGACGCGGAAGCCGTTCTGGCCCAGGAACAGCATCTGCGCGTCCCAGGCATCGGCGGTCAGCGGCCAGCCGTGCGAAAAGGTCACGACCGGACCCGTGCCCCAGTCCTTGTAGAAGATGTCAGTGCCGTCCTTCGTGGTGATGAAGCTCATGATCCCGCTCCCTTGCCAAGGAAGCAGGATCATGCGCCAGAAACGTTACCGCCGGAAGGTAGCAGGATGGCGCGGGCCGCGTGCGCGAACGCACGCGCGAAACGTCCCTTATCGCCGCCCTTCGAGGTAGTCGTTCAGCACTTCGTGCCAACGGCGGACGCGGACTTCCTGGCTGGACAGGTAGGCGTCCTCGTAGCCCTGCGAGCGCCAGCCGCGCTGCTGGCCCTCGGCCAGGCTCAGGTCCTGGAACACGATCTGGCCGTGCATCTCGGGCACGCCGCGGCCCTTGTCGAACGCCCGGCGCTCGTACTCGGCGTCGGCGACGACTCGCGGGCCGTGCATGGTTTCCACATTGGTGATGCCCTCGACCGGGAACACCATGTGCCAGAGGTCGAAGGTGCACTTCTCGGGGTTGTCCGGGTGCGGCTCGGTGCGGAAGAAGATCACGTCGTCGGGCAGCACCGACAGGGTCACGTTGGGGAACACCACGTTATGCGGGCTGTCGACCAGCTCGCCGTCGACCAGGTTCTCGTAGTGCAGATAGCCCTTTTCGCGCCACAGCCGCTTCTTGGCCTCGATCAGGTCCTGATAGCCCCGGGTCACCTTGTCCTCATAGGACGTGTACTTCGACGGATCGATTCCCCAAGGCGTCAGGAAGGCGTCGAACGGCGCGGCCTCGCCTTCCGGCGGGATGTCGCGCAGCGACGGCCGGCCCGGCTGGACGATGCGGCCGTGGCCCATGGGGAACATCTCGAACACGGAGGTCCAGTGGTCCTGGTCGATCCAGGCCGGCACCTGCGGGTGCGCGGTACGGGTGTGGTAGGACTCGGAGAAGTTCTCGCTGGCGAACTTCCAGTTGCATTCCATCTCGATGGTCAGGTTGGTGACCCGGACCAGCTTTTCCCAGGGCCAGTTCTTGTAGAGCTCGGGGATCGGCGCCAGGTACTCCATCAGCGGCGGCGCGTTGGGGTCCATGCTGTACCAGATGAAGCCTCCCCAGGTGTCGCACTGCAGCTCCTTCAGCCGCATGTCGCCGACGGGATTGCCCTGGGGGAACGTTTCGGGGTCGGGCGCGTCCAGCAGCAGGCCGTCCTTGCCCCAGACCCAGCCGTGATAAGGGCAGGTGAAGGCTTCCTGGCAACCGTCGTTCCAGACCAGCCGCTGGCCGCGGTGGCGGCAGGCGTTGTAGAAGGCACGGATGGAGCCGTCGTCCTGCAGCGAGCAGATCACCGACTCATGCATGAAATCGTGAATGACGTAGTCGCCCGGTTCCTGCAGATGGCTGGTGCGGCCGGCGATGTGCCAGACACGCTTCCACATGTGGTCCCATTCCTTCTGGGCGAACTCCTTGGACCAGAACCGGTCGCCGGTGATGGGGTCGCCGCGCACGTTGCGGATGTCGCCGCCGTCAAGCGCCATTGGATGAATGGTCGGAAGTCCCATGATCTCTCTCCATTTCGGAAAGCAAGGCCGCACGTGTCGCGCGCCAATACTGACAATTATGTTAGTTTAAGATTGGAGGCTCGGCAATGGCGCAGATTTCCCGACCGGTCTAAGCTGGCGGCGGGGAGGATCAATCATGGGCGTTTACGAGAGATTCAGCCTTGCCGGCAAGGTGGCGGTGGTCACCGGCGGTGGCAGGGGAATCGGCCGGGCCATCGCGCTCGCCTTCGCCGAAGCCGGCGCCGACGTGGCGGTGATGGCGCGGCGCCAGGCCGACGTGGATACGGTGGCGGCCGAGATCGCGTTCGCGGGGCGGCGCTCGCTGGGCATCGCCGGCGACCTGACGCTGGAGCGCACCATTCCCGATGCGCTCGACCGGGTAATCGCCGAACTCGGCGGCCTCCACATCATGGTCAACAATGCGGGCGGCAACCCGGACGGACTCGCCCATCCGGTGGCGGAGATGTCGCTGGAAAAGTGGGACGAGCTGCTCGCCCACAACATGCGCCACAAGTTCTGGGGATCGAACCAGGCGGCGCGGCGCATGGGCGAGGGCGGGCGGATCATCAACGTGGTGTCGCGCGCGGTCGCCGTGGCGACGCCGGGGAGCGGCGCCTATGCGGCGGGCAACGCCGGTATCGTCGCCATGTCGAAAACCATGGCGGTGGAACTGGGGCCGCGCAAGATCACGGTGAACTGTATCGCGCCCGGCGTGGTCGAGACCGACTACCTGAAGGCGCACGCGGCGGTGCGGCTCGGCCTTACCGACCTCACGCCCGAGGGGCTGCAGGCGTTCCAGCCCTTCGCCGCGCCGGCCGGCCGCATCGGCCAGCCGGACGACATCGCCGCGGCGGCGCTCTACCTGGCGTCGCCCGCCGCTGAATGGATCACCGGCGAGTGCATCATGGTGTCGGGCGGGCGGTGACGGTTTCCCGGAACTTCCCGCCGCCTAAATCGATCAGTAGCGCGCCATGCCCGGCTCGACGGCCTGCGCCCAGGCGTCGATGCCGCCCTTGAGGTTGAGCGCGCCGCCGTAGCCGTTCTGGCGCAGGAAGTTGGTGATCATGCGGCTGCGCCCGCCGTGATGGCACATGACGACGATGGTGCCGTCCGTGGGCAGTTCGGACAGGCGCTGCGGCACCTGCTGCATCGGGATGTCGACGGAGCCGGCGACCTTGCAGATGGCGACCTCGTGCGGCTCGCGCACGTCAAGCAGGGTGTAGCGTTCGCCGCTGTCGCGCATGTCCTTCAGCTTCAGCACGTCGATTTCCATGGCCGCTTCCTTTCGTCTCAATTCCCTTGATCTGCCCTGGCCCGTCCTTGACCGGCGGACGCCGATAATGGCGGCGTCGAGTGCGTTGCGCCAGTCGAAGCGCGAGGACGGGTTTGATCCAGATCACAAGGGCGGCCGCCGCGGTCAGCTAGAAGGACAGAAGCGTCGGCGCGGCGGCTCCCCGCCGCACGGCCGCTCAACAGGAGAATCGGCAGATGAATAAGAGAGACGACTATGTCGAGAAGCTGAAGTCGCAACTCGACGCCTGGAATGCGGATGTCGACGCGCTCGAGAGCCGCGCGCACAAGGCCCAAGCCGAGGCGCAGGCCGTCTACCAGGCCCAGGTAGAGGCGCTCCGCGCCAGATCAGAGCAGGCCAGGCTGCAGCTGGACCTGCTGCGCCGGGCCAGCGAGGACGCGTGGTCGGAGATGCGGTCCGGCATGGAAAAAGCGTGGGACGACATGGGCGAGGCGGTCAAGGCGGCGTCGTCGCGGTTCAAGTAGCTGCCCCTCGGCAAAGGGTGCCAGATGCGGCGGGCGCTCGACATCCGGTGAAGGCGCGGCATAGGCTCCTTCGGTGACCGGAGGGGAGGCCGTTTCGGATGGATCGCTATGACTACATCGTGATCGGCGCGGGATCCGCCGGCTGCGTGCTGGCCAACCGGCTGACGCAGGACGGCAAGTCGACGGTCCTGCTGCTCGAGGCGGGCGGCCGGGACGATTCCCTGCTGGTCCGCATGCCGGCGGGCGCGGGCCAGCTGATCAAGGAAAAAGGGCCATTCAACTGGGGTTTCTGGACCGAACCGGAGCCGCGCCTGGGCAACCGCAAGCTCTGGTGGCCGCGCGGCAGGGGCTGGGGCGGTTCGTCCTCCATCAACGGCATGATCTATATCCGCGGCCACGCCCGTGACTACGACCACTGGCGGCAGATGGGACTTCGCGGCTGGTCCTATGCCGAGGTGCTGCCCTATTTCAAGCGCTCCGAGGCGCTGGAGGGCGGAGGCGACGCCTATCACGGCACCGATGGCCCGCTGCATATCTCGAACGCCGCGACACCCAACCCGATCTTCCAGGGGTTCATCGCCGCCGGCGAGCAGGCGGGGCACAAACGGACCGCCGACTTCAACGGCTACCAGCAGGAAGGCTTCGGGCCGTACCAGCTTACCATCCGCGACGGCCAGCGCTGGAGCGCGTCGGCGGGCTTCCTGCGCCCGATCCTCGGCAAACGGTCCAACCTGTTCACGCAAACCGACGCGCGCACGACCCGCATCCTGGTCGAGGGCGGCCGCGCCACGGGCGTCGAGTTCGCCCAGGGCAGGGACCGGCGGCGCCGCGTGGTCCACGCGAACGCCGAGGTGCTGCTCTGCGCCGGCGCGGTGCAGTCGCCGCACATCCTGCAATTGTCGGGCATCGGCGACCCGGAGGCGCTCGCTGCCGCGGGCATACCGGTGGTGCATTCGTTGAAGGGAGTCGGGCAGAACCTGCAGGATCACCTCGATGTGATCCTGGCGTGGGAATGCCCCAGGCCGATCACCGCGTTCACGCATAACCGGGGTCTCGCCAAGCTGGCGACGGGGCTGAACTACCTGCTGCGCGGTCAGGGGCCGGGGCGGCAGAATTTTCTCGAGGCCGGCGCGTTCCTCAAGTCGCGGCCGGATTTGGAGTTGCCCGACCTGCAGCTTCACTGCGTACTGGCGCTGATGCAGGATCACGGTCGGGTGCCCATGGACCGCGACGGCTTCTCGGTCCATGTCTGCCAGCTTCGCCCGGAGAGCCGGGGCAGCGTCGGGCTGCGTTCGCCCGACCCGTTCGACGATCCGGCGATCCGGGGCAACTACCTGGCGTCGGACAACGACCGCCGGTCCATGCGTGACGGCATTCGCATGGTGCGCCAGGTCGTTGCCCAGCCGGCCCTCGACGGTCTGCGCGGGCCGGAGCTCAATCCGGGCGCCGACGTCCAGGACGACGACCAGATCGATGCGTGGATCACCAGGGCGGCCGAGACGATCTACCATCCTGTCGGCACCTGCCGCATGGGCGTCGCTGGCGATCCGATGGCGGTGGTGGACGACACCTTGAAGGTGATGGGATTGGCCGGCCTTCGGGTGGTCGATGCGTCGGTCATGCCGACGCTGATCGGCGGCAACACCAATGCGCCGACGATCATGGTCGCGGAAAAGGCCGCCGACATGATCCTGGGCCGCGCGCCGCCGGCGCCGGAAGAGGTTCCCGTGTTCGGTGATACGCTGGAGCGGCGCAGGGCATGACCACATCGGCCGACCTCCTGGTCATCGGCGCCGGCCCGTTCGGCCTGTCGCTGGCGGCGCATGCTCGCGCGCTGGGATTGTCGACTATCGTTCTTGGCAAGCCCATGGGCTTCTGGAAGGAAAACATGCCCCGGGGCATGTATCTGCGTTCGGGCTGCGACTGGCACCTGGACGCGGACGGGCGGCACACCATCGAGGCATTCCTCGCCACCCGGGGCCAGGCGCCGGCCGATGTGGAACCGCTGTCGCGGGACTTCTACCTGGACTATGCCGACTGGTTCATGCGGCAGGCGGGTATCGAGCCACGTCCCGGCATGGTGCGGGCGCTGGAGCGGACCCCCGGCGGATTCATTGCCACCTTGGACAACATGTCCTTGATCGAGGCGCGCAACGTGGCTGTCGCCGTCGGCTTCGGCAACTTCGCGAACCTGCCGGTGGAACTGGCGCGGATGTTGCCGCCCAGCCGCTGGTCGCATACCGGCTACCCTGGCGACCTGGCGAGGTTCAAGGACAAGCGGGTGATGATCGTCGGCGGCCGCCAGAGCGCGTTCGAATGGGCGGCAATCCTGGCCGACGAAGGCGCGGCTCAGGTCCATGTGTCGCACCGGCATGACTCGCCGGCCTTCGAGGCGTCGGACTGGTCGTGGGTAAACCCGCTGGTCGATGGCATGGTCGACGATCCGGGCTGGTTTCGTGGCCTGGCGAAGGAAGAGCAGGACGGCCTGGTCAGGCGCCTGTGGATCGAGGGCCGGTCGAAGGTCGAGCCGTGGCTGGAAAGCCGGGTGATGCGGCCGGGCGTGAGCCTGTGGCCGCGCACCAATCTCGTATCCTCCACGGAAACCGCCGACGGCCTGGCGGTTACCCTGGACAACGGCACGACGCTGTATGTGGATCATGTGATCCTGGCGACCGGTTACCGGGTGCGTATGGCGCGCGTGCCGTTTCTCGCGGACCTGCAGGGCGAACTCGATGTCGCGGACGGTTTTCCGGTTCTCGACGAGCAATTCCAGACCAGTGTTCCCGGCCTGTTCATCACCTCCATGCCGGCGACACGGGATTTCGGACCGTTCTTCGCATTCACCGTTTCGGTTCGCACGTCGGCGCGGCTCATCGTGCGGGCAATAGCCAGTCGCTGAAAAATGACCGTTTGTTCAGTTGACCCGCCGGGTACCGCAGGGGCATGGTGAAATCCTGCGAAACGAGGAGAAACCGCATGTCGGAAGAACGCTGGAAGAAGATCGAGGACCGCCTGGCGCTCGAGGACGTGCTGAGCGCCTATTGCGCCGCCATCGACTCGTTGTCCGACATGGACGGCCTGCTGGCCTGCTTTACCGAAGACGCGGTCCTCGACCTGGGGGGCATCAATCTGCCGCGCTTCGATGGGCATGCGGGAATCCGCCATTTCTTCACCCAGGTGTTCGATGACATGACCCATCACGCCCACTTCGTCAGCAACTTCACGGTGGCCCGGATGGACGGCGACACCGCGACTTGCACCGCCTATGTGATGGGCATGGGCGTGGCCCGCGACGGCCAGAGTGTGCTGGTCTACGTGAAATATTTCCTCGACTACGTCCGCACAGCGTCGGGCTGGAAGCTGAGCAAGTTCGCCGAGAGCGGCCTGATGCCGCTCCCGGAGTCGCTCACCGGCATCCACGGTCGAGACTAGAGCGAAAGCCTGTCAGGTTGGGTCGTCCGGATGGCAAGCCGCTAGCGCGGCTCACCCCTCATCCGCCGCTTCGCGGCACCTTCTCCCCGGCGGGGAGAAGGGCTTCGTCGGGGCACCAGCCAACTCCCTTCTCCCCGCCGGGGAGAAGGTCAGGATGAGGGGGACCGCGAAGCGGTTCATGGCGGGCCAGCTGCTCGAATAGCCGTCGGCGAACCAGCCTTCGCGGCTACCGCTCTATTTTCCAGTCAGCCTTTCGACAACCGGCGCGAAGCCGTCGACGCAGCGGTCGAGAATGCTGACATAGGAGAAGCCGTAGAGTTCGCGGCGGCGCTCCAGTTCCTCGCAGATATAGTCGACCGAGCCGACAAGGGCGTGCGGGAACGACAGGAACGTGTCCGTGTCCATGTCCATTTCCCGCGCCATGGCCTCGGCGGTGCCCCGCTGGTTGTCGGTGACCGCGCCGTAATAGATGCCGATCTCGATCTCGATGTCGTCGAACCGGTCCCCGGCGCCTTCACGGATCCAGTTGATCTTGTCCATGGTGCCGTCGGCTGTTGAGTAGGCGGCGATGTTGGTCGAGTCCATCTTTCCCGCCTTGTTGTTGAAGTTCAGGCTGGCGATGTCGGCTTCGCGGCCGGCCAGCCGCAATACGCGGGGCGAGCCGCCGCCGATCATGATCGGCACGGGCCCGCGCGGGCGGGGCGTGCCTTCGTAGCCGACGGCCCGGACCTGCTTGCCCTCGACGTTCATGATGCCGCCGGCGCGGTGCGCCTTGGCGACCTTGATGGTTTCCTCGAGCCGGTCGATGCGGCGGCCGATGGGATCGTAGGGCACGCCCATGGCCTCGTACTCGCCCTCGATCCAGCCGGCGCCCAGGCCCAGTTCCAGCCGGCCGTTCGACAGGAAGTCGATGGTCATGGCTTCCTTGACCAGCACCGCCGCCGGCCTGTAGCCGGTACAGAACACCCGGCAGCCGATCTTCAGGGTCGACGTCGCTTCCGCCGCCATGGCCATGGCCGGAACGGCGGCCAGATCCTGGGGCGGATGGCCCGACGCGGCCGGACCGGGGCCGAGATAGTGATCGGCCAGATGGAAGGCGGAAAAACCCTGCGCCTCCGCTGTTGTCACCTTGCGGCGCCAATCCTCCGGCGTCTCGGCGTCATAGGCCTGCCAGGAAAAACGGAACGGCTTCTTGCGCATGTGCGACTCTCCCCGGTTTTGTGCAACACTTGTTGTCTAGCCGTACAACATAGTAAGTGATTATTCTATATTCACGAGAACGCCGCAGTCGCGGCGCCGGAATGGGGAACACGGTCATGGTTGCGATCACCCGCGTCAAGGAAAGCATCATCACGCCGGCCGAGAAGGCGCCCGAGCCCAATCTCGGGTCGGAGCTGATCCCGAAAGAGCGCTACACCTCGCCCGAGTTCATGGCGCTCGAATGGGAGAAGCTGTGGACCAAGGTTTGGCTGGTTGGCTGCCGCGAGGACGAGATCCCGGAAGCCGGTGACTACCTCACCACCGACATCGGCACCGAGAGCCTGCTGATCGTTCGCGGCGAGGATGGCAAGGCGCGGACGTTCTACAATGTCTGCAACCACCGCGGAAACCAGGTGAAGTTCGATCACTCCGGCAATTCCCGCACGCTGCAATGCGCCTACCATTTCTGGGAATACGACCTGACCGGCAAGCTGGTGAGCGTGCCCGACGAGCAGGACTTCACCCAGGGCTGCCCCAAGGACCAGCTTAGCCTGAAGACCATCCGCACCGACGTCTGGGGCGGCTGGGTGTGGTTCAACCTGGATCCGGAAGGCGAGTCGCTGCAGGACTATCTGGGCATCATCCCGCACCACCTGGGCCCCTACCATTTCGACCGCATGGCCATGGTGATGAACGTCACCGTGGAGTCCGACTGCAACTGGAAGACCTCGGTCGACGCGTTCAACGAGGTCTATCACGTCCAGTGCATCCATCCGGAACTGTCCTACACCATCGACGACGTGGACGTGCAGATCGACCTCTATGAGCGGCACAACCGTTACCTCGTGCCGTATCACACCTACAGCCCGCGGCTGGGCTACGAGCCGCACGAGGTGCCGGAGATCCTGTCGAACCAGCTCAAGGCGGTCGGGATGAACCCGGACGAGTACATCGGCCGGGTCGGCGAGATCCGCAACGCCATGCAGGTTTACAAGCGCACGAGCCAGCAGGCGCGGGGCGTCGACTATTCGGAGCTGAACGACGACCAGCTCACCGACAATTACCACTACATGATCTTCCCCAACCTGACGCTCAACATCTTCTCGGACCGGATGATGCTGTTCCGCCAGCGGCCCCACGAGAGCGATCCGAACAAGATGTATTACGACGTCACCGTGCATGTCCGGGTGCCGGACAACCAGCCGCGCCCGCCGATGCCGGATCACGAGCACGTGGCGTTCGGCGAGCGGTCGCTGGGCCTCGTCCTGGATCAGGATGCGGTCAACCTGCCGCATGTGCAGAAGGGCATGAACTCGGAAGCCTTCACGGGCCTGTGGATCTCCAGCCAGGAGCGCCGCATCCGGCACATGCACCATACGCTGATGAAATATATCGAGGCATGAGCGCAGCGCGGGATTGGACCTGCGATGCCGGGCCGGGCAGAATGGGGTTACCGGTGAGTAAACTGGCAGACGAGGCGCCATGGGCAAGCCAATGACAGCCAAGCGCGGCGACGACCTTGAGACGACCGCCGGAAGCGAGCGTCCCAAGCGCCGCAAGCGGCTGGCGGCGCCCGAGCGGCGGGAGCAGATCCTGAAGGCCGCCCAGCGGGTGTTCATCCGCACCGGCCTGGGCGGTTCGCGCACGCGGGAGCTGGCGTTGGAGGCGGGTGTCAACGAGGCGACGCTGTTCACCCACTTCAAGACCAAGGAAGAGCTGTTCGACGCCGCCGTCGTCGAGCCGCTGGAGCGGCTGGTCGAGAAGGAGATGAACATCGACCGCAGCTACCGCAGCGCCACCTCGCAGGAAGAGCAGCAGCGGCTGAACCTCGAAGCGCACCAGCGGCTGCTCGACACCATCCGCGAAATCTATCCCCTGCTGGTGACCGCGCTGTTCTCGGACAGCGAACGGGGGCGGCAGTTCTACCGGGATCATCTCTATCCCTGGTTCCAGTCGCTGGCGCCGAGCATCCGCGAATCCTATGGCGGCCGGCGCCGCAACAAGGATCTGGACCCGCAGTTCCTGTCGATGATCGGCGTGGGCGCCTACCTGGCGCTGGTCATGGACCACTCGTTCCGGGACGCCGAGATCGACGCCGACAAGATGGTCCGCACCGTCGCGACCCTGTTCGCCTCCGGGGCCTACGAGCCCTGAGCTACCACACCTGCTCCAGCCGGTCGGCCTCGATGCCGCCTTCCAGCAGTTCGACCACCTTCACCGCGGCCTTGGCGCGGTGGTCCGAACTCATGTGCGCCTCGTGGGCGGCCTTGTCGGCATAGACCTCGATGGCGACGAAGGTATGCGGGTCCGGCGTCCGGTAGGCGCGGTAGAATACGTTGCCCGGCTCCACCGTTTCCACGTTCCGGGCGACGCCGGTGACCATCTCCTCGAACGCCTTAGCCATGCCCGCCTTCGCGCGCACCTTGGCGATCACCGCGATCATCTTTCCCATGACGTGCCTCAGATCGGCGTGCGGAAGCCCTGGTACCGGCGCACCGGCCACAGGAAGTCGTAGCGGGTCTTCTCGAAGAACCATTTGCCGCTGACCTTGCGGTAGACGTCGTCATGCACGCCGATGACGCTGATGCAGTCGCCGATCTCCTTCTCGGTGGTGTGCAGCGACATGGCGTAGTAGCGGCCGTTCGCCGTGTCCGGCCCGGTGATGCGGATGAACGGGTTGGTGGCGATGTGCAGGTGCGCGAACGGCAGGTCGGCGTCTTTGTAGACCTTGGTCCAGTTCTCGAACATCTGGTCGTGGCCGGTCCAGTAGCCGCCCATGTGCTCGGGCCATTCGGCGACGCCGTCCGGCAGGAACAGGTCGACCATCTTCATGATCTCGCCGCTGTCCAGATAGAGCGCATAGAAGTGGCGCAGTTGCTTGATCTCTTCGATCTCGAGCAGTTCCTCGATGGTCATGCGATGCTCCCGGTCCGTGGTTTCCCCGCCGACAGGGTGTTAGATCGATCGACCAAATTCAATGGATATCGGTCAAGCTGGTTCAGGGCCCGGCCAGCTCGCGGAATCCGGCGCCGAAGAACCGCACCATCCGATCCAGCACGCCGGAAAGATCGGTGGCAGTGAATGCGCCCTGCGAGACTCGCTCGGCCAGGGTGCTCTGCAGCAGGATGTTGGCAAGCGCGGCTTCCAGGAACACGATCGACCAGAACACGTCGGCCTTGTCGGCTTGCGGGAACAGCAGCAGGAACTCGTTGGTATACCGATCCATGATCGGCTGGTAGGTCTCGACGAACGGCGCGATGAAATTGGCATCCTGATGCTGGTGCGAGGCGCGCGACAGCAGCTGGATGTAGTCGCGCCAGCCTTCGCCGCCATTGACGTAGCGGTCGATGATCGGTCTCAGCAGCGCGCGGATGACGTCCTCGATGGTGACGGGGTGGCGCTCCTGCTCCTTGAGCAGCGCCTGCAGCGAGGCGGCGATGGCGCTGGCGTGCTCGTCTGCCCGGCGGCGGATCACCTGCCGGAACAACTCTTCCTTGGGCCCGAAATGATAGTTCACCAGGCTCATCTGCACGCTCGCCTGTTTGGCGATGTCGCGCAGCGACGCGCCGTAGAACCCGCGGCGCGAGAACAGGTGTTCCGCCGCGTCCAGAATCCTGTCAGCAGATGATTGCGTGTGCCTTGATTTCGTCATGGCGAAGGTCGTCGATCGGCTCCCGGCCGGTTCCGCCGGCACGCTTCTTTTAGCAGCTTCGCCGACGGTTTCCGCAAACGTTTCTGATGCTTGACGGACGCCCGCCGTGAGCGTTGCGCGCATCACGGAAGATGCCCTAGCATTGGTCGGCAGACCGATCTATGCATGTACTTATTTTTTTCTGGGGAGGACTCGATGGGACGGCTTGACGGCAAGGCTGCGATCATCATCGGCGCGGCCGGCGAGGGCAATATGGGCCAGGCGATCGCACGGCGGTTCCGCAAGGAGGGGGCGGACGTGGTGGTCACCAGCCGTCGCGGCGCCGAGCTGGAGGCGTTCGCCAGGGAAATCGGCGGTGTTTCGACAGTGTGCGACCTGACCAGGAAGGAGGACGTGTTCGCCCTGGCCGAGTTCACCAGGAAAAAGTTTGGCAAGGTCGACATCGCGATAAACTCGACCGGCATCGCCGTCGGCGGCCCGTTCGAGCAATTCAGCGAGGAGGATCTGGACAAGCTGATCGCGCTGCAGTTCAAGGGCTCGTTCTTCTTCCTGCAAGCCATGGTGGGCGCCATGGACAAGGGCGGCTCGATCATCCAGATCAGTTCCGCCACCGCCCAGCGCACCGGCACGGTCCAGGGCTATGAAGCCTATGTCGGCACCAAGGCCGGCATCGATCACGTGGTCCGCGCGGTCGCCAACTTCTATGGCCGCAAGGGCATCCGGGTGAATACGATCTCGGCCGGCCACACCGACACGCCCATGCAAAAGGTTCCGCTGCAGGACTGGCGCAAGGCTGCCTATGCCGACGCCACGCCGATGGGCCGTTACGGCACCTGCGAGGATGTGGCGGCGGCCTGTGTCTGGCTGGCCAGCGACGAGTGCTTCATGACCGGCGAGGCACTGCAGGTGAACGGCGGACTGACGCTGCGCCGCAACCCGCTTCCCGAGGATATCGCACGCTACGAGCGCGAGTGGGGCAAGACCATTCCGCTGAAGTAAAAATCGCCGTCAAATCGCCACAAGATTTGTTGACTGTTCTGTCAATCCGGCGTTGACGCTGGCGTTCTAAGTGCATTATTAGGACGGATGAACAATCAATAAAATTTCCGGAGCAATCGGGAAAAGAGCGAGCCAGGACTCTCTGGCGCACGGGTAGAACAGGCTTGCAGGCTCCAAACCGCAAAGTCGGGAGGTGCCTAGCCGCTAACAGGGGAGGAACCCTATGAGTTGGTTCAATAACCGCACGGCGTCGCGGCGCGTCGCCCGCCGTGCATTGCAGGGCGTGGCCGCCCTCGCGTTCGCCGGCATGCCGCTTACGGCGCATGCGGTGATCGAAGAAGTCCGCGTCGAAGCGCGCGGCGAGGAAGAATCGGTTCGCGACATTCCGGTGGCGATCACCGCCGTGGATGCGAAGACACTGCAGCAGTTTTCCATGCAGAACCTGAGCGATGTGGCGGCGCATACACCGTCGCTGGAAATCCTCCGCATCCTTAGCGGCACGGGCGCGTCCATCAGCATCCGCGGCGTATCGTCGTCCGCCGGCTCGCTGGGCATCGAGCAGTCGGTCTCGGTGATCATCGACGGCGTATACTTTCCGCAGGGCCGGGTGATCAACGAAGGCCTGTTCGACACCAGCCAGGTCGCGATCCTGAAGGGTCCGCAGGCCCTGTACTTCGGCAAGAACGCGACGGCGGGCGTGGTGTCCATCACCACCAACGATCCCGGCACCGAATTCGAGGCCATGGCCCGCGCCGGCTACGAAGTACGGGCCGACCAGCTCGACGGCGAGGCGATGATTTCCGTCCCGGTCAATGACAAGTGGGGCTTCCGCATCGCGGCGGCCGGCACCAAGATGTGGGGCGGCTACTTCGAGAACACCGCCGGCGACACGAGCTACAGGACCCTGGACGCCGCGAAGGGTTTCGCGGCAACCCCTCACTTCAACCCGGCGCCGACCGACAAGAAGTTGCCGGGTGAGGAATCCTGGAAGACCCGCCTGACTCTGAAGGCGACGCCGACCGACAACCTGACGATGCGCCTGAAGGCCTCGTACGCCGACGTGCTGACCAATGCGCCAGGCCTGTTCGAGTTGGTCTCGTGCCCGACCTTGAACGGCCAGCCGCACCGCGTTAGTGGCGTCGCGCCCAATCAGGTCCCCGTGCCGGCCGGTACCGGCGAATGCAACAAGGACTGGAAGACCGGCTTCAACAACGAGCCGCCGGACATCGCCGCCACCGGCGGCGGCCCGAATCCCGACAGTCCCGGCCTGAACCGTTTCGGCAATGGCCAGCTCGGCGAAATGTACAAGTCCTTCATCATCTCGGGCGACGTCGACTGGGACGTGAACTGGGCCGACATCAAGCTGGTGCTGAACTATCACCGTCAGAAGAACGCCTGGGTCGGCGACAATGACGGCGGCGCCGACACGTCGGTTTTCGCCCAGGAATTCAACACCTTCACCAACTATTCGGCCGAAGCTCGCATGGCGACCAAGTTCGAGGGTCCGGTGAACGCGGTGTTTGGCTTCTACTATCAGCAGACCCACCGCTACTTCGAACAGAGCGTGCACTTCGCCGGCGCCGAAAACTCGGCCGCCGCGCCCTATGAACGCTATACGGCCTATGACAAGTTCTCGGAGACCGACGGCGAAACCGTGTCGCCCTACGCCGAACTGAAATGGGCGATCACCGACGAGTGGACCCTGACCGGTGGCGCGCGCTACATCTGGGAAACCAAGGACTCCTATTTCACCCAGCCTTACGTGAACCCGGCGTTCGCGGGATTGTTCATCGAGGACCGCATCCTCGCGGCAAAGCAGAAGTTCGACGACATCATCCCGGAAGCCACGCTGACCTGGCAGCCGAACACCGATCTGACGATCTTCGTCGCCTACAAGCAGGGCTACAAGTCGGGCGGTTTCGACAACGGCACCATCGACAGCACCCTCAACGTCAAGCCGCTCGACGACATCACCTTCGACCCTGAAAGCGTGGAAGGCTTCGAGGGCGGCATCAAGACGCTGCTCGCCGGCGGTACCGTCAGCCTCGAGCTCGACGCCTTCATGTACAAGTACAACGATCTGCAGCTGAACTTCTTCAACGCGCCGATCTTCGCCTACAATACGCTGAACGGCGACATGCGTACCACGGGCGCGGAACTCCAAGCCACATGGGCACCGGAAAACGTCGAGGGCCTGACCCTGAACGCGGCCCTTGCCTACAATGATTCCCACTATACCAACTTCATTGCCCCCTGCTCTGGCGGCCAGTCCATCGCCGAAGGCTGCAACATCGACCTGAACCTTCCGCTCAAGAAACAGGATCTGGCGGGCGCGCCCCGCAACCTGGCGCCGAAGTGGGCCGGCAACATGGGCTTCGACTATGAGAGGCCCGTTGGCAACGGCTTCGTCTTCGGCCTGTCGGGCAATGTGAAGTTCAAGTCGAAGTACTCGCTCAGCGAGTTCATCCCCGAGGCGACGCAGAAAGGCTATGCCCAGCTCGACGCCGCGCTGCGGTTCGGCACCGAGGACGGCCGCTGGACCTTCGCGGTCATCGGCAAGAATCTGACCAACGAGTATGTTCTGGTCGGTGTCCGCGACGCGGCGAGCACTGGCGGCAACACGGGCACGAACAATGCCTTCCGGTCGGATCTGACCGGCTACTCGCTGCCGCCGCGCACGGTGAAGTTCGAACTGACCTACCGCTACTAGGATCGTTCGCCCGGTCCGCGCCGACGCGCGGACCGGGCGGCCTTCCAACCCGAGTTTCGCGTCCCGGATTCACTCCCCCAGGGGCGCATCTGTGGCGCCGGCGGCAGCCAGCCTCCGGCGCTTTTTTTGCCTGGAGGGGCATGGCACGCCGAAAGCTGGATAGTCTGGAAGAGGCCGCGAGCACGAGGGGCAGGATCCTCGATGCGGCCGAGCGGCTGTTCTCCATACGCGGCTTCGACGCGGCCACGACCCGCGAGATCGCCCGGGAGGCCGACGTTCCCCTCGGCCTGATGAGCTATCACTTCGGGACCAAGGACGACCTCTACACCGAGGTCATCGGCCGCCGCGCCGAGCAGCATGTCGCCGACATCCTTGCCGCGATGGCCGCCGTTAGGCAGCGCGCCGGCGATGGCCAGGTCGACGTGCGGGCGCTGGTCGAGGCCTTCTTCCGCCCCATCGTCGACAAGGCGCTGAACGGCGGTCCCGGATGGCGCGCCTATATCAGGCTGCTGTCGCGCACGGCGAATGAATCGCCGACCCATCCGCATGTGGCGGCCTTCCGGAAAATCTACAACCCGGTGCCGCTGGAATTCATCCGGCTGCTGAAGGAGCGGTTCCCTGAGGCGCGACCCGAGAACATCTATTGGGCGCATTACGTGATGACTTCGGCCATCATCCACATGCTGGTCGAGAGCCGGACTCTCGAGGATCTTTCGGATGGCCTCTGCACGGCGTCCGACCTCGACACGGTGGCCGAGAAAATGGCTATATTGTTCGAGGCGGGCATTACCCGCCTGGCAGCGTTGTGACCAGGCCGCGTACCGGATTTCCATTGCATTGGTCGCTCGACCGATTAATGTAAACGGCCAGGACGAAGCAGTTCAACGACCTACGAGGATGCCATGTCGACCACGCTCAACAGGCCGATTTCAGGCGGCGCCAACCTTATCGTGCCGGAGGAGGTCCGCATCACCGGCGACCGCTACACCTCGCGCGAGTTCATGGAGCTCGAGCTGGACTACATGTGGGCACGGGTCTGGAACATCGGCGGCCGGTCGGCGGAAATCCCCGAGCCGGGCGACTTCGTCGTCCATCCGCTGGGCCGCGACTCGATCCTCATGGTGCGCCAGGACGACGGCTCGATCCGCGCCTTCCACAATGTGTGCCCGCACCGCGGCAACCGGCTGACCCAGGCCCGCGAAGGTTCGGTCGAGGCCTTCGTCTGCTCGTATCACGGCTGGACCTTCGGCCATGACGGCACGCTCATCAAGGTGCAGGACGAGGAGGATTTCCCGAAAGGCAATCCGTGCGGCAGGCTGAACCTGCCGCAGATCCCCTGCGAGGACTACGCCGGCTTCATCTGGTACAACATGGACGAGCATGCGCCGTCGCTCGAGAGCTTCCTCGGCCCGGTGAAGGCCTATTTCGACACCCACCAGCTGCAGAACATGACGCGGACCTTCTTCCGGGTCACCGAGGTCGCGTTCAACTGGAAGGCGCTGCACGACAATTTCTGCGAGTCCTACCACCTGCCGACCGCCCATCCGCAGCTCGCCGACTATTATGACGACGATTACCAGAACACCACCTTCGAGCTGTTCGACGGTCACCACAGTCTGATGAAGATGAAGGGCTGCATGCCGTCGGTGCGCGGCAGCGATCCGACCGTCGTCAACGAGACACTGGCCGCCGAGATGCAGCTCTGGGGCCTCGACCCCAAGGCGTTCGAGGGGCGCGCCCATGACGTGCGCGAGGCCATGCAGAAGCACAAGCGCACCATCGCCGAGGAGCGCGGCTTCGAGCATTGGCTGCGGGTCGAGGACAGCTGGCTGACCGATGCCTATCACTTCAACCTGTTCCCGGGCACGTCGATCACGGTGTCGTCGATCGGCGCGTCGCTGCAGCGCTGCGAGCCCCACCCAACCGACCCGAACCGCAGCATCTACGAGCACTGGCACATGACCATCAAGCCGCTCAAGGACGGCATGGTGTCGAGCCCCGACGGCTGGGTGCCATTCAAGCAGGCCGAGCGTGACGAGTTCCCCTACGGCACCAAGAGCGTGGGCTTCACCGCCGACCAGGACCTCGCCGTGGCGACCGGCCAGCAGCTCGGCTTCCAGTCGCGAGGCTTCAAGGGGGCCTATCTGTCGGGCCAGGAGAACCGCATCCAGCAGTTCCACAACGGCATCGACCGGTACATCGCCGAAGGCAAGGCGCAGAAGAACCGCTAGCACGCCAAAGGCGCAGCGAGCCAAGCCGCGACCGGTCCGTCAGGGCCGGCGCAAGCGGCGGTCGCGTCGCCGAAACAGGGGAAGCACGATGTCAGACGACCGGCGGGAACGCGGCCTGAAACGGCTGCGCGAGTTGCTTGGGCCCAAGGCCAGGCCCGACCTGGACGATCCGCTGATCGCGATGGCAGTCGACCATGTGTTCGCCGACGTCTGGACCCGGCCGGGACTGGAACTGCGCGAGCGGTCGATGATCACCTGCGCGGCGCTGGTCGCGCTGGGCAAGGAGCACGAGTTGCGCCTGCACCTGCGCGGCGCGCTCAATGTCGGCGTCAGCCCCGAGGCCATCGAGGAGATGATGATCCACCTCGCCCACTATTCGGGCTGGCCGACGGGCGTCACCGGCCTGCGTGTCGCCCGCGAGGTGATCGCCGAGGTCAGCAATCAGCCGTAAGGAGCAACCCCCATGGCCGAATTCACCCTGATGTTCCGGATGACGATCCACGAGGGCAAGGTGGAAAAGTTCCTCGGCATCATGCGCGAGATCACCGAGCACACAAGGCAGGAACCGGGCAATCTGGTTTTCGAACTGCGCAGCGACCCGCGACAGCCCAATACCTTCATCGGCTTCCATTTCTACCGCGACAAGGCGGCGTTCGACGTGCACTACAACGCCGACTACCATCTGGGCAACGGCCCCGGCCTGCGCGAGTGCATCGCCGAGATCGAGACCACCGAGTTGGGCAGCGTCGGCTACTCGGCGGTGCTCATGAACGAAGCCGCCCGTTAATGGGCCCAGGGACCGCAACCGTCCGGTGAGCGCGCCGCCCTATCCGAAGCGGGCCTACGCCTGGTTCGTCGTCGCCGTGCTGGTGCTGGCGTCGCTGGTCAGCTACGTCGACCGCCAGGTGATCGCGCTGCTGGTCACGCCGATGAAGGCGGATCTGGGCATCAACGACACCCAGATCGGTTCGCTTTCGTCGGCCTTCGCCCTGTTCTATGCGGTGGCGGGGTTGCCGCTGGCCTGGATGGCCGACCGTTTCAACCGGCGGTGGCTGATCGCGGGGGGCATCTTCCTGTGGAGCATCATGACCTGCTGGTGCGGCCTCGCCCGCGGCTTCTGGACGCTGCTGATCGCGCGCGTCGGCGTCGGCGTCGGTGAGGCGACCCTGACGCCCGCCGCGCATTCGCTGATCGGCGACTATTTCCCGCGCGAGAAGATCCCGCTGGCCGTCGCCGTGTTCCAGCTGAGCGGCACCCTCGGCACCGGCATCGCCTTTACGGTGGGCGGCCTGATCGTCCGCTACATCGGCACTCTTCCGCCTGTCGACGCAGGCGTTTTCGGCATCCTCAAGCCGTGGCAGATGGTGTTCATCTGCGTTGGCGCGCCGGGCGCCCTTGTCATGCTGCTGATGCTGATGGTGCGAGAGCCCCAGCGCCGCAGCGTGGTTCAGGCCTATGCCGGCTCGAGCGGCGGCGCCGGACCGCTGGTCGCGTTCTACAGGCGCAACTGGCGCACCCTGCTGGCCCACCATATCGGCTTCGGCGCCGTCGCGCTGGCCGGGTTTTCGTTCGTGTTCTGGACGCCTACCTTCTTCCACCGCATCCACGGCGTGGCGCTGGGTGAAGCGGGCATCTGGTACGGCCTCTACTTCCTGACCTTCGCCACCGCCGGCACCTATTTCGGCGCCTGGATCGGAGGGCGGCTCTACCTCAAGGGGCGGAAGGACTGGCCCATGCGCGGCAGCCTGATCTGGGCCTGGCCGATGGTGCCGCTCGGCCTGCTCGCGCCGATCGTGCCGTGGGAGTGGTTGGCGTGGGTGCTTTACGCGCCGCTGATGTTCTTCATCAACGTGCCGTTCGGCATGTCCTACGGCGCGTTGCCGGTGATCGTACCCAATCGCCTGCGCGCGCAGGTCTCGGCGGTCTATCTGATGATGGGCTCGGCCATCGGCACGGGTCTGGGGCCGATCCTCACCGGCGCGATCAGCGACAATTTGTTCCCGGAGGCCGACGGCGTTCGCTATTCGCTGATGCTGATGATGGGTGCTTGCGCGCCGATCTGGCTGGGACTGCTGTGGTACGCGCGGCCGCACTACGCCGCCAATCTGCGCGAGGCCGAGGAACTGGAGTTGAACACCGCGCCCGTCCACTAGGTCGCTCCGGCGTTTGCGGGGCGCACGGGCGCCTCCCATAAATGAGTGCCCCGGACCAGCGGGTCGCTGCTAGTATCGGTCGCCGTTCCCCTTCGGTAACTTCCGGGACCGCGACCATTGGCCAGAAAATCCAAAGCCGACGCCGCCGCTGAGCCGCAGGCGGCAAGCAGCCAGACCACCAAGGAACGGATCATCGATGCCGCTGAAATGCTGTTCGCGCAGCAGGGCTACGAGGGCACGACCACGCGCGCGATCGCGCTGAAGGCCGGCGTCCCGCTGGGACTGATGAGCTACTATTTCGGCACCAAGGGCGATCTCTACTCCGAGGTGATCATGCGCCGATCGGCCGAGCACGCGGCCGACATCGCCGCCTCGCTGCAGGCGGTTGCCCACCGCGGCAAGGAGGCGAGCATCGCTGACATGGTGATGGCCTTCGTGATGCCCGTCGTCCGGCGCGTGCTGGACGGTGGCCCCGGCTGGGCCGCCTATGTGAAGCTGCTGTCACTGGCCGCCAACACGCCAGGCTCCGAGCCCCATACCAAGACCTTCGCGCGGGAATACGCAAAGGTGGTCGAGGAATTCCTCGCCATGCTCCGGTCGAAAATGCCGGGCGCCGCCGAGGAGGACGTCTACTGGGCGTTCTACATCCTCAATTCCGCGTTCATCCACGTGCTGGTGGAGAACCGCACCATCGACCGCCTGTCGGGCGGCCGGTGCAAGGCGTCGGACCTGGAGAAGGTGGCGAAGAAGATGGCGCTGATGTTCGACGCCGGCATCGCACGGCTGGCCAAGGGCTAGGGCAGCTTTCCATCCATGTAGTCGTGCAACATCTCGTGGAACTGCTGTACCCGGTCCTCCTGGTCGGCCAGGTAGGCGTTGCGGAAGCCGCGCGAATGGAAGCCCAGCTGCTGGCCTGAACAGGCGTAGAGATCCTGGTCCGACACGCTGCCCATGCTGCCTTCGCCGAACGGGATCACCTCACGCTCAGCCTCGCGGAACGGAAACACCCCGATCGGCGTCACGATGTCGCGGCCGTCATGGGTCGGGTGCGAAAAGCGCCAGTGCTCAAAGATGCACTTGTTCGGATCGGTCGGGTGCGGCTCGGCCCGCTGGAAGCCCAGCATCATCGGCGACTGCATGGTCATCGTGGTGCCGGGGAAGATGTTGAAATGATGGGCGTCGGTCAGCTGGCCGTCCTCCAGATCGAGGAAATGCCCAAGATTCCGCTCCGGCCCCAGCTTGCGCTTCTGCTGCTGGAGCGCGGCGCGCACGTCGCGCGGATTGTCCTTGAAGTCGGCGGGGTCCAGGTCCCACTGCCGCATCTCGTTGGCAAGGGTCTCGCTGATGCCGCCGGCATCGCGCATGGAGGGCAGGGCGCCCTTCATCTTCATCAGGTTGTGGCCTTCCCTGAACATGATGAACTGGGTGTTCCGGTAGTCGTCGTCGACGTAGCTGCCGATCTGCGGATGCAGGGTCGGGAGATGATAGGATTCGCAGAAATTGTCGTGGATGCACTTGTAGTTGAAGGGCGCTTCCGTGACCCGGTAGAACACCCGCGTCATCTTGTCGATCTGATAGCCATCCAGCTCGGCCTTCACGCCGCCCAGGAACACGTCGAGCGGCTGGCAGTCCCGGTCCATGTTGTACCAGATGAAACCGGCCCAGACCTCGCACGGCATCTCGACCAGGTTCAGTTTGCCGCAGGGATCGCCGCGGCGGAAATCCTCGCGGTCCTGCAGCTGGACCAGTTCGCCATCCCGCGCGAAAGTCCAGCCGTGATAGACGCAGCTGAACGTCTCGGCGGATCCGGCGTCGCCATAGACCAGCCGGTTGCCGCGGTGCTGGCAGACGTTGAAGAATGCCTTCACCGTGCCGTCGTCCTGGCGGACCATCAGGATGGATTCGCGGCCAAGCTGGTGGGTAACGTAGTCGCCGGGCTCGGGGATTTCGGCGGCGATCCCGCCCACGTTCCAGACCTTGGCCCAGACCATGTCCATCTCGCGGCGCATGAACTCGACCGACGTGTACTCGTCGCTGGAGATCGGGTCGCCGCGCAGTGTCAGGCCAACTGTCTTGCCGAGCTGTTCATCGCCCGTTGCCAGTGGTTCAAGTCCGTCCATTCCCGTCTCCTGCCATTCCCGAGGCTCCGCAAGGCGTACGCCGCACTTTAGCCGACCCGGCCGTTGCCGACAGAAAATAGTTGGTCATTTGACAAACAACGGCGCCGGCCACCTCCAGGCAAGGGGAGGCGGCCAAGTTCACCCGGCGATGGAACAACTTGCCAGGACAGGCTTTAGGGAACCGGGCGCCGCGCCACGCGGCGCATCCGTGGGGGAAGACCATGTTCTGGCGACTGCTGCTATTCACGCGCACGGCAAGACTCGCCCTGCAGGAGATCAGGCCCATCGGCCGCAGGCTCACATTCCGCGTCATGATGCTGTTCGCGTCCGCCTGCGTCATCGTTGGCGCCATCGCGTCGCTGTTTTGGGCGCTGCACGAGGTTCTGTTCCAGCTGATCGGCCGGGGCTGGGGCGCGATCGCGACCTCGCTGATTCTCTGGCTGTTTGCCTGGGGCCTGTGGGAAGTGGCCTGGCGCGTTCCGCTCAGGCCGCGTCGTCGCGTCCCTCCGCGCCGTGCTCCACGCCGGCCTGCAGCTCGATCTCGGCATTGAGTTCGCCGCCGGCGATCAGCACGGTAATCGACATCCACATCCAGGTCATGAAGCCGACCAGCGCACCAAGCGAGCCGTAGGTCTTGTCGTAGGAGCCGAAGTTGGCGGTATACCACGAGAACCCCACTGAAAGCAGCGACACCAGGACCACGGTCGCTACCGTGCCGGGCGCGATCCAGCGCAGCGGAGCGCTGTGGCGGCTGGGACCCCAGCGGTAGAGCGCGGTCACCGCCAGGGCGATCAGCATCAGTGCCGTCGCATAGGTCGCTGCCGCGAGCACCCACGCCAGCGGGCCGTCGAAGCCCAGGCCGCCGATGGCGACGGGCACGGCGACGATGGCGGCGACCAGCACCAGCAGGACGAGAATGCTTGCGGTGGTGAAGCCCAGGGTTACAAGGGTCAACTCGATGAAGCCGCGGTCCTCGGACTTGTCATAGGCGATGTTCATGGCCTGGAAGATCGCCTTCATGCCGGCGTTGGCGCTCCACAACGCAATCAATACCGAAATCGCGAAGGCGAGGCCCAGTTTGGCGGCATTCGCGCCCGCGAGCCGGATCACCTGCTCGCGGACGATCTCGATGGCGCCGCCCGGCACCACGTAACTCAGGTGCCTCAGGTGATCGGCGGCACTCGCCACATCGAAGAACAGGCCGTAGATCGAAATCAGCGCCGAGAGCGCCGGCACCAGCGCCATGATGGCATAATAGGTGACGCCGGCCGCTGCCAGGAGCACCCGGTCATCCTGCATCTCGGCGTATAGCCGTCGCACGCTGGCCTTCCAGCCCTTGAGCGGAATATCGAGCGGCGCCGCGCTATCGGCCTGTCGTTCGGTGAAGTGCATAAGGGCCCCTTGACGGCGACGGCATGCCGGCCGCATCGGTTTAACAGCCATGCACCCGCTGTTGTTCCGTCTGCGGCCGTCAGACCAGCGCGGACTGCGCCTGGCGGGCCGGCAGGTAGCCGCTGACGATCTGGCCGTCCTTGATCACCGCGACCAGCCGCTCGGGCTTCGACAGCAGCGTGATGTCCGCCGACGGATCGCCGTCGATCACCAGCATGTCGGCCAGTTTGCCCGGCGCGATGGTGCCCAGGTCGGCGATGCCGGTCATGGCGCCGCCATTCCTGGTCGCCCAGCGGATTACCTCGAGTGGGCTGATCCCGGCGTACTCCACGTAGCAGGCCAGTTCTTTCGCGTAGGAGCCGTGCGGGAGTTCGGCCGCGCCGTAGTCGTCGCCCGGCACGAGCTTCACGCCGGCTTCGATGGCCCGCGCAAGCATGGCGCAGGTGTGGTCCAGTGTCGGCTGGTCGAAATAACCGGAGCCACCCTTGCCGCCGCTCCTGGTCGCGACCCAGGGCAGGTAAATGCTTGGCACCATGAACGCGCCGGCCTCGGCGATGGCATCAATGCAGGCCTCGTCCAGCCCGTCCGCGTGATCGAGAATATCGACGCCCACCGTCGCGCACCGCAGCACGTTGTCGCGGCCCGCGACATGGGCGCGCGTGCGCACGCCGTGCTCATGCGCGGAGTCGACGGCGGCGCGCATTTCGGCCTCTGTCATGTCGCGGCCGACGAACTGGCCGTGGCCTTCGCCGGCGAAAATCTTGATGACTTTCGCGCCCCGCTCGATCTCGAGCAGCGTGCCGCGGCGGAATGCATCCGCCCCGTCGCACTGGAGGACATGGGAAATGATCTGTCCACTGTCGTCCTTTACCGTCGGCGACAGCGCCCGGCTGGCCGGCACGAAGCGGGGTCCGAGCACGTCGCCCGCATCGATGGCAGCGGCCAGTGTCGCGTCGATGGTGTCGAATGTCGCGGCGCCGACGACGCTGGTCACGCCGGCGCGCAGCGCAACCTGTGCGTTGCCCAGCGCCCAATAGGCATGCTGGACGGGATCGGCGTCACGCGTGTAACCGGGCTTGCCGTCAGGCCGGCCATAGACCGCGTGGTAATGGCCGGAGACCATGCCCGGCATCAATGTGCGGCCCCCGAGGTCGATGACCGTGTCTTCGTCACGCGGCGGCACAGGGCCGACCGCTGTGATTCGGTTGCCTTCGATGACGACGGTCGCGCCCTTGCGGGCCGGGTTTTCGCCGTCGAGCAGGTTGGCGTTGGTCAAGATCGTGCGGGTCATCGGACATCCCCTCGCGCCGCGCGCAAGCGGCAGCCGTTTTCAGCGCCCATGCTAGTTTTTTGCCGGCGGGCGCGCAACGCCCGCACGTCAACAAGCGCGGCGACACGGAGATGGCCTTGTGGTTTGATGGCCGGCGGACCCATCTTGTCGAGGGCGACATCGCCAACAACCAGGCAGCCGCTTCTCATGCACCACGAACCGCCCGCCATCATCCCGGGAATCGTCTGGCCGCCGCTGTCCGGCATCGGCGCCCGGTACGCCGCCAGGAACCTGGAGCTGCTTTCCGAGCTGCAATGGCTGTCGCCGGCGGCGCTGCGCGAGGGCCAGTTCCGCCAGCTGGACCTGCTGCTGCGGCATGCGGCGCGCCACAGCCCCTATTACGCCAGTCAGCTGGCCGACTGCGGCTGGACGGCGTCGGATGAAATCGGCGCGTTTCCGCTGGAGCGCCTGCCGATCCTCACGCGGGCAGTGCTGCAGGACCGGGGTCCGGAACTGCTCTGCGGCTGGACGCCGCCGGAGCACGGCCATCGCTACGAAGCCTCGTCGTCAGGATCGACCGGTCGGCGGGTGACCGTCACCAAGACGGCGTTGGTCGGCGAGCTGTTCAACGTACTCACGCTGCGCGACGCGATCTGGCAGAACCGCGACGTGACGGGACGGATCGCCGTCATCCGATACCTCCACGATCCCGACATCGCCCGCGACCCAGGAGGCGCCGTGGCGGACAACTGGGGCTCGCCCTTTGTCGAACAGTACCGGACCGGCACCGCCGCCATGCTGGATATCCGGCACGACGTCCAGCTCCAGGCGGAATGGCTGCGACGCCAGAATCCCGACTACCTGATGACCTTCCCCTCCAACCTGCACGCGCTCGCCCAGCTGTTTCTGGAACGGGGATGGTCGCTTCCCAGGCTCAAGGAAATCCAGACCCTGAGCGAGGTGCTGTCGCCCTCAATCCGGGCGCTGGCGGCGCAGGCCTGGGGCGCCAGGGTGACGGACATCTACAGCGCCCAGGAAGTGGGCTATATCGCCCTGCAGGCGCCGGATGGTCCTCACTACCTGGTGCAGTCCGAGGCCGTCATCGTCGAAGTGCTGGACGACCAGGGCCGTGCCTGCGGCCCGGGCGAGACCGGCCGCATCGTCATCACCCAGCTCCACAATTTCGCCACGCCGATCATCCGCTACGACATCGGCGATCTGGGCGAAGTGGGGAACGCCTGCGCCGGCGGCCGCGGCCTGCCCGTGCTTATCAGCATCGGCGGCCGGGTCCGCAATCTGGTCTGCACGCCGGATGGACGGAAATACTGGCCCGCCGTGCCGCTCGACGTCTTCAAGGCCGTGGCGCCGGTGCGTCAGTTCCAGCTGGTCCAGAAGTCGCTGACCCTGATCGAGGCGCGCATGGCGGTCGCGCGAACGCTGTCCGGGGCTGAGGAAGCCCAAGTGGTGCGGCTGATGCACGAAGAGCTGGGCTACCCGTTCGAGGTCAGCTTCACCTATGTGGACGAGTTGCGGCGCAATCCGTCCAATGGGAAATTCGAGGAGTTCAAGTCCGAACTGCTTGAATAGCGGTCGCTTGCCGATGGCGATTGGCTGAGGGCCGGGAAGGCCGGCGCTGACGCGCTGGTTGACCGCCCATCGGGCGTCGCGGATAGTTCGATGCTCGTCGATGTCTCCCGCAACCGGACCTTGTCTTCATGATCCTGTCAGTCGCGCTGCCGCAGATGAACCCAGATATGCAGTCGGCCATCGTCGAGGCCCTGTACGGCGTCGAGGGCCGCCTGCTTCCTCCGGGCTCCAAGCTGATCGACCTCAAGGTGGACCTGAGCCTGGCCGTTGCCCATGACTGCCCGCCGGTGACCTATCACCGGATCGCGCTGCGCGACCGGGCCTGGCTGCGCCGGGTGCTGGTGCGAAGGGGCGAGGAGATCCCGGTCGGCGCGCCGCTGCTGATCCTCAGTTCCGAGCCGGACGAAGATCCCGACGCGCCCGCCGAACGCGCCGCGCGGACCAGCGTCGCCGGCATCATGCCCCAGACCGACTGGTGGGGCATGGAAGGCTGATGCCAAGCCTGACCATGTCGCTGGGGCCGCTCGCGCCCACCGGCTGCATGATCTGGCGGTCCGGCATCCAGTGGCTTTGTCACGACGGGCAGATCTGCGCCGCGGGCGACGTGATCGCCTACTGCAATATCGGCGTCGCGCCCGCCGACCGGCCCGCCCGGACGCTGGAGCCGTTCGCCCGCGAAGCGCGCGATTTCCAGGCGGCCTTCGTGCTGCGTGCCGGCGGCCGGGTCCGTCATGGCCGCGACAGCTCGATGGGCGGCTTCATCGACCAGCTCGCGCACTACCTGATCTGGGAGCCGGACTTTGTGTTGGGTACCCTGGAGACCGAGCGGCCGGACGAGGCCGGGCCGCTGCGCGTGCTGCTCGGCGCGGGCCGCCGGGCTTTCGAGCATGCTGAGGTCCGCGTGGGATTTCTCACCGGCTGGCATGACCGCAGCCGCGTCTGGTGGGCCGACGGCGGCGCCGTCGAAGGCAGCCTGCTCAGCCTCGGGAGCTGCGAGGCGACCGCCGCGATCCGCGGCAAGCGCCTCGATCTCACGGAAATGCTGACTGGCCTGCCGCGGCCGGCGCAGGTGGTCATGGTTCCCGACGACGTGCTGGTGCCCAGTGCCAGAGTCGTGCGCGAGCAGATGGCGCGCACGCCGAGGCAGGTCTCGGAAATCGCCGAGGAGATGGCGGCGAGCTTTCCGCTTTCCTCGCCGTCGACGGCGTCCGCGGACTGGATCTTCGGCGGCGCGTTGCTGGGCGCGCTGACCCGCTCGCCGGTGACCGAGCCGAACCACGTGCTGACCCGCGCCGGCGTCCAGCGGATCGACCGGCCCGACGCCGTGGTCATGTCGCTGGTCGCCGAGCCGCGCCGGGTTTTCGTCCACCGTACGCTGGGCTACACACTCAGCCTGCATGATTACCGGATCATGGAAGCCAGTCCGGCGATCCGAGGCTGGCTGCGCGCCCGCTTCGAGCCGCTCGACCGGGATCCCGGCGACATAAGGCGGGACTACGAGCAGCTGCTCGATGAACTGCCGGACCCGGCAGGCACGCAGCTGCTGGTGATGAACCAGATGTCCAGTTCGGGATATGAGGATTTCCTGAGCTACGTGCAGTTCGACCCGCCGATCGGTCTGACTGTCGGCTCGGTGAACGCCAAGGAAAGGAACCTGATGCTGCACGACCTGGCCGCGGCCCGCGGAATCGCCATCGTCGATGTGGATGCCATCGCCGCGGACATGGGCGCCTCCCGCCACCTGCCGGATGGCGTCCACCAGAGCGGCGCCATGCAAGCGGAGGTCCGGCGGGAAATCCTCCACATCCTGGCGTCGAGGGGCGTGCCCGGCTTTACCGCCTAGACGACTTCGAAGCTCACGGCCAGCTCGGCCAGTTCGGCGGCATTATCGGGAACGGGCTCGTCGGCGGCATCGCTGAAGACCGCGAGCGGCGCGCCGATCCGCTGCCAGGCTCCTTCCTTGCACAGGATGGCCCGAAGCGTGCTGGCCCGTCCTGCGCGGACCTCGATGAGCGCCTTGTGCGTCTCGAGCTCCACCACCAGATCGCCGGGCGCAAACGCCGATCCCGGACCGCCGTGCCATTCGAGGATGCGCACTTCCTCCACATCCTCCACCGGACCCGGAACCAATAGCTGGTAGATCATGAGGACTCCCTTTTTGGGGTGATCTTAAGTGCGGTCAAGACGCGGCCAAAGCGCAAATCCTGCTCGGGTGCTAAGGCTTCCCCCGCAGCAGGCGGCAAACCGCGGCGACGATCCTGTCGGCGTCGGGCACAACCGCCGCTTCCAGCACCGGATTGGATGAGACCGGCGCAGGGGCGGCGCCGACCCGCGCTGCGCGGATTCCGGGCACGGCCTCATGCACCCGGAAGGCGATCTCGGCGCCCACGCCGCAAGTGAGTTGCCCTTCCTCGACCGTCACCAGCGCCCCGGTCCTGCCGGCCGACGCACAAAGCGCGGCCGTGTCGAGTGGCGCCAGGGTGCGGAGGTCGATCACCTCGCAAGAGATTCCCTCGGTCTCCAGCCGGTCCGCCGCCGCCAGCACGGGCACCATCATCCAGGAATGTCCCACCAGCGTGACATCGCCGCCGGCGCGCTCGACGCGGGCCACGCCCAGCGGTACGCAGGATTCCGACACCGGCACGTGGCCCGCCATCGGAAACAGCCGCTTGTGGTCGATGTAGAGCACGGGGCCGTCCTCGCGCAGGGCCGACTTCAGCAGACCGTAGGCGTCGGCGGGCGTCGACGGCGCCACGACCTTCAGGCCCGGCACCCCCATCATCCATGCTTCGATGCACTGGGAGTGCGCGACGCCCTGGCCCTTGGCGCCCGCCGTCGTCTTGACCACCAGGGGCGCGTGGAGCTGGCCGCCGGTCTTGTAGCGTAGCTTGGCCGCGTAGTTGACCAGCGGGTCCAGGGCCAGCATCAGGAAGTCCATGTAGGTGATGCTGACCAGCGCCCGGCCGCCCGCCGCCGCATATCCGGCGCCGACGCCGACCATGGCCCCCTCGGCGACCGGCATGTCGCGCACCCGGCCAGAACCGAACCGGGCGTGCAGACCGTCGAACTCCCGGTACGGCCCCCCGAACGCGCCGATGTCCTGTCCCATCAGCACCAGGCCCTCGTCGCGGCGCATTTCCTCGCCCAGCGCGCGGACGATGGCCTCGCGGAAGAACAGTTTGGTCGTGGCGTCCGGTTCAGCCGACATTGAGCAGCACATCCGCGGGCGAGGGAAAGGCCGCGTCGTCGGCGAACCGGTTGGCCGCCGCGACAACGATGTCGATCTCGCGCGTCATCTCGGCGACCTGCGTCCGATCAACGACGCCCGACCTCATCAGCACCTCGGTATAGCCGCGGATCGGGCAGCGGTCGCGGGCCGCGGCGACCTCGTCCCTGGGCCGGCTCTCGCGCGATGACGTCGAATGGGCGGTGAAGCCGTAGGACAGGCATTCCAGGAACGCCGGACCGCCCCCCGCCCTGACCGTCGCCGCCAGGGCCTGCGCCGCGTCCCGCACCGCCTGCACGTCCATGCCGTCGACCGTCATGCCCCGGATGCCGAACGGCGCGGCCAGGTCCGACAGACGCGCCGGGGCGAGCGCCGCCGCGCGCGGCGTCGATACCGAATACTGGTTGTTGTCGCACACCAGCAGCAGGGGCAGCCGCCAGATGGCAGCAATGTTGAGGGTCTCGTGCAGAGCCCCCGATCCGCACGCGCCGTCGCCGAACATGCAGGCCACGAGGCTGGAACGCCCCTCGCCCTGCAGGCGCAGGGCAACACCAGCCGCGACCGTAAGGTTGCCGCCGACGACGGCATGGGCGCCGAAGAAGCCGCGGGCAGGCGCGGCCATGTGGCCGCGTCCACCGCGTCCCGAACAGTATCCCGCTTCCTTGCCCAGCAACTCGGCGAGCACCCGGTTCGGATCGAGCCTTCGGGCCAGCGCCGGGCCGATCGAGCGGCCGCTGCACAGCAGCTGGTCGTCGGGCTCGAGCGCGGCGCACAGGCCGACCGACACCGCCTCCTGGCCGCTCGACAGCAGCTGGAAGCCGTGATCCTTCCGGGCCATCAGGCTGGCCTCGAAGGCTCTGATCAGCATCATGGAGCGCAGCAGCGCCGGATCGGGGAGGGTCATGCCGGCGCCGTCCGCGTGGATGCAAAATGTTGCTGGAGGCGCCGGGTCAGGCCATCGAGGCCGCCATGCAGCTGCCGCGCCCTCTCCAGCCGGTCCTCGGCGACCAGGTCGTCGAGGCCGGCCCCGAGCACCGCGGCGGCGATGATGTCGCCGGCAACCTCCGCCCCCAGCCGGCCTTTCAGCGTGTAGTCCGTTGTCACAAGGTGCGCGCCGAAATGCGCCAGGGTCCGGTCGATGTCGATGACGTTGGCGCCGGTGGCCTGCGACAGCTCCGCCGCCAGCAGGTTGAGGCGCCGGATGCGTTCCAGCACGCCGTCACGCGTCCAGCCGGGCGGCGCCGACTCCACGGCCGGGACATTTCGGAATACCGTGCAGAAGAACACCGGACGCGACGTTTCCGCGACGAGCACGGCCGCCTGCCGCCGCCAGCGCGCGGCAACGGCGGCCCAATCCGCGTGGGCCCGGCCTGCCTCGTTGAGCAGCGAGATGATGATGACGCCCGGTTCTCCGGCGATCTCGCGCAGCTCCAGCGACTTGCGCAGGTTCAGCCTGATCTGGTGGTTGACGCCTGACGCGGCGCCCAGCAGCTGCGACAGATGCCGCGCCGCGGCCTGGAACGGCGGATGCTCGGCCGACAGCGGCGCAAGAACGTCGAGGTCGATGCGCGGCTCCACCTCGGTCATGCCGCGTCGCCCTGCCAGAATTCCGCGCCCATGGCGCGCGCGCCGATGGCGCGCCGGGCAACGTCGTAGTCGAGACCAGTCGCGCCGGCCGCCGCGCGCTTAAGCTCGGGAAGGGAGCGGATGCGGTAGGCTTTTGGGACGGGCGATGCGTGCGAAAGGCTCGCCCAGAATACCGTCAGGAGCGCCACGGCCGGATGCGGATGGGACCGCAGGAAGGCGTCCTCCCAGGCGGTGTCCTGCAACGGATCTCGCCAGCCGCTGCGGTGGATCATGTGATAGCTGCGCGCACCGGTCCCCGGCACCAGATGGCCGCCCCGCTTTACAAGCCGCAGGGCCAACTCGCGGTGCTCATTGATGTCGATGGCGTCGTTGAAGCCGCCCGCGTCCAGGAACTCGGCGCGCCGCACGGAAAGATTGCTGCCGCTGGCCGCGCTCCAGAGCACCCCGCAGTCCGGTGCGTTCGCCAGCGCGTCCATCTCAAGCTCGAACAGCCGCCGCGGGCCGGCACCGGGATAGATGCCACGCTCGGCCCGGCCGTCTATGGCTGCAAAGCCCAGCCGGACCTGTTCCATGGTGACCCGCATCCGCTCGATTTCCGCCGCCGGGCGGCGGGCGACCGCTTCGGCCTTGTCCGGCCATGGAGCGCCCGACTCCGGGTCGCGAAACAGCCGGGTGCCGCGCAGGTGCATGGTCTCGCCGCGCACGATGACGCCAGGCGTCCGTGCGTGCAGCGCGGCGTGCACGGCCAGCGCCGCAGGCCCGAACAGCGTGTCGCCGTCCTGGAACAGCAGCACCTCGCCGCGCGCCGCCCTGGCGCCGGCGTTGGACGCGGCGGAACGGCCTTGCGCCACCTGATGGCGGACGCCCACGATCGGCAGTGCGCGGGCCATTTCGGCGACGACCTCGGCCGTATGGTCGGACGATCCGTCATCGACCACGACGATCTCGCAGTCCGCCGCCTGGCATTCCAGCGACGCCAACGTCAGCCGAAGGCGGTCCGCCTCGTCCCTGGACCGGATCACCACGCTGACAAAGGGCGTCCTCGCGGTCACTGGACCACACCGAGATCGTGCAGGATCGAGACAACCTCCTCGGCTACCAGCCGGCAGCCATCGGCGTTCAGGTGCAGGGTATCCAACTTGAGGCGGTCGGAGCCATGACGCGCGACGATGGCGTCCACGTCGACCACGGAAATGCCGGTCTCCTGGGAAAGCTCGATCAGGCCCAGATTGAACCGCCTGATCCGCGTCGACAGCATGTCGTCCAGGCCGCTATGGCAGTGAACCCGGTCGCCGGGCACAACCGACGAGACGTTGTAGACGAGGATTGGCGCCTCCGACCTGCACCGCAGCCGCTCGACGATGGTCCTTAAATTTGCCATGGACCGGTCCGCGTCGAGAGGGCGCACCCGCTCGAAGTTCGACCGCAGCCATGCCAGGTCGTCGGGCGCGCACTCTCCAAGGTCCCCCGGATACAGCAGATAGCCTTGCTCGCGGTGACGCAGCAGGTTGGTGGCGATGTCGGGCTGAATGGACAGGACGGTCGCATCGGCTTGCGCATCGAACACCGCCTGGCTGAACTGGGCTTGGGCCGGATAGGCGCCCAGCGTCAGCCGGCGCTCGGCCAGGTCGGCCGGCGTCTCGCCATCGGACGCAAGCAGGGCGTCGGATCGGGTCCAGGTTTCATGGTGCAGGCGGATCACCGTGTCCGGGAAGCGTTCGCGCACGATCTCGTTCACGCCGTTCCAGCGCACCGTTCCGTTCAGGCGCAGCGAGTGCAGCGAGTCCCGGACGTCGAGATTCCCCTTGAGAAACAAGTTCACGCGGCGCACAGCTTGGCCTTGCCCGTTACGTTCCCGAACGAACTGACCATAACAAACCCGCGGCCTCCAGTTAAATCCCGACAAGCCATCATTCGGACAACCTATCCTGCCGGCACCATGAACCGCTTGGGAACCGCCAACGACCCCGGTACGCGCACCGTCGAGGAAGCGCGGATCGTCGACTTCCTGCTTCTCGGCGGCTGGGCCCACCAGCTCCGGTCTGGCGGGCGCCAGGCGGCCGAGGGCGAGATCCGGGCGGCGCTGCGGCGCTGGGCTGGCGCCGGGCTGCCCGTGGCGCCAGATTCCGGCGGCGAGGCGCGCTACGACCCGGTCGAGGTCCTGAACTTCATGAAGTCCGCCGGTATTGACGGAGGCGATCCGTTCTGGGCGCGACGATATCTGCGCACCGGCAGGCGGTTCATGCTGGAGCAGGATGCGGACTGGGCGCGGACCGGCGCTCCTGGCGCACCATACACGCTGCCGCCGCGGCGCTTCACCGTCGAATTCCGGCGCACCATCAGCCTGGCGCCGTTCGAGCCCGGCGCGCCGCTGCGGCTGCGACTTCCCCTGCCGCTGGAAGGGCCGGGCCTGAGCGATCTGCGTCTCGACTTGGACGCGGCCGACGCGCCCGTGGCGTTCGGCGTGACGCCCGGCCGGCTGGAAGCGAAGCTGCCCGCACCCGAATCACGGCAGTTCACTTTAGGCTACCGCGCCAGCTTCACCGCGCGGCCCTATGTGCCGGGCGGGCAGGCCGGCCGCCTGGACGCCGCGGAAGCCGATCTCTACACCCGTCCGGCGGAAGGCCTGATCCGCGTCACGCCGCGGGTGGCCGCGCTCGCCGAGGACCTGGCCGGTCGCCTCGCAGATCCTGAGGACGCGGTCCGGGCCTTCTGGGATCACCTGATGGACCGCATGATGTGCGGCGCGGTCCACTACCACGACATCGATATGGCCAATCCCATGGACTGGCTGCTGGATCATGGCTGGTACGACTGCGAGATCGGCGCCGCGCTGCTGGTTTCGTTGTGCCGCTCGCGCGGTATTCCGGCGCGCATCGTCAGCGGCTACATGCTCTATCCACCCGCGCCAACCTATCACTTCTGGGCCGAGATCTGGCTGGACGACTGGGTGCCCTTCGACCTGCTCTCGTGGGATCTGTCCAGCGGCGGGCGCGACCCGGCCTGGCGCTACATTTTCGCCGGCGCGCTGGACTACCGCATGCCGGTGCAGCGGCTTCCCCGGCACTTCGTTGGCCCGATGAGCGTCCGCCTGCCGCCGCGCTGGCACATCCTGGCCAGTGCCTTGCCGCATGGCATCCGCATCGGCATCCACGACATCGCCTCGGGCGAGGCCGCCTTCAGCGACGACGTCTCGGTGAGCATCTACCAGGCGAGCGAGAACGCCGCGCCGTTGTAGCCGTGGACGGCCACCTCGCCCGGACCCAGGTCGAGCGGCGCCATCCCGGCGCGCAGCTCCGCCTCGCGGCGCATCAGCAGGCCCCGGGACAGGGCAAGCCGGCCGGCCAGCATGCGGTGATGTTCGTCCGGCCACGAATTGCGCCCGTGGCTGACATAGACGTAGAGATGCGGCGCACCGCCCAGGATCTCGACCCGGCAGGTTTCGGCGAGCTGGCGGGCGACGACCAAATCCTCGCCCAGCCGGGCTTCGTCGCCGCTCTCCGGATAGCGGATGCCAGCCGACACCCGGCACATCAGGCTGCCGGGAAAAGCCCCGGCCTCGGTGGCCTGCCAGTTGGTGCAGTAGAGCGTCCGCTCGTGCGGGTAGAACTGCATGACCTCGCACAGGAACACGGCGTCGGCGTCCCGCAGCGCGTCGAGCTGCCGGGCGAGTCGATCCGGATGGTAGATGTCGTCGTCGTCCCACTGGCAGACGATCTCGCCGCGGGCGTGGGCCAAGCTGGCATTGCGCAGCGCGCCCAGCGGCAGCACGCCGGGCGGCTCGACGATGCGGATGGCCGGGTCGGCCAGCGCCGCCACATGGTCGCGGATACGCGCGGCGATCGCGCCGTCTCCGCCGTTCAGGACGAGGACCAGTTCCCGGTCGGCGTGGGTCTGACGCCGGAAGCCGTCGATGCTCCGCACGAGCATGGCAAACCGCTCCGCAACCGGAAGCGTGACGAGCAGGCAGCTGACCAGAGGGCCGGACATGCGCCGATCATAACCTGTGGCCTGCGCCCGGACTTGTGCAAACTCTGCCCGCGATCCTGCGAAGGGTTCGATGGTTGGCTCGCCTGGAACTTGGCTCCCAGATCAGTCACGACCCAAATCCAGGCAAAATCCCGAACTCAGCGAAAGCGCTCCTGTTGTCGTTTCTGCGCGGTCGCATCTCCGATACACTCTGATGGCGAGAACGTTGGGGACGGGAGTCCGGAGATTGGGCGAGGGACGCTCATCTGGACGCGCCAAATCGGGAGGGCATCGATGAAAAAGCTGAAGGTGAACGGGCGCGCTGTCGAGGTCGATGCCGATGGAGACACCCCGCTGCTTTGGGTGCTGCGGGAGCAACTTGGCCTTACCGGCACGAAATATGGGTGCGGGGTTGCGCAGTGCGGCGCCTGCACGGTGCACATCGCGGGCAGATCGGTCCGCTCCTGTGTCCAGAAGCTGGCCACGATCGCCGACGGAGATGAAATCACCACCATCGAAGGCCTGTCGAAAGACAGCCGGCACCCGGTCCAGCAGGCCTGGGCGGAACTGGACATTCCGCAATGCGGCTATTGCCAGCCCGGGATGATCATGGCCGTCGCCGGCATGCTCAACCACAATCCCGATCCCAGCGACGAGGACATCGACCTGGAGATCACCAACATTTGCCGGTGCGGCACCCTGGCGCGCGTGCGAAAGGGCATCCACCTGGCCAAGACCAAGATGTGCAGGGCGGTGACAAAACCAGCCACTGGAGCGCCGGCGTTGTGCTGAGCGTGGCGGCGTAAAAGCAGGCCAGTGGTTAGGTTGATCCTTTTGGGGGTTGGCCGGGGATGTTTGCTGTGGAAGTGTATGCCGCCGTTCGGCGCTTC
>CALQFM020000027.1 GCA_943329845.2 Candidatus Kuenenia stuttgartensis
CCAGCAACGCTATCGTCGACCATGGCGGGCGTGGCACTTTCTGTCCGGTGTTCGAGAGTGGTCTAAGCGCCTATTCTCTACACCAAATCAGTAGGTTAAGCTACGTTCGCCGACCCGGAATAGCCCGGCTGATGAATAATTCGGGTTAGCGAGAGCACGCCGGTTTTAGTTCATTCACCGGAGGGCCCACGCCGATATCGGTGGTTGGGTCCTTGCAACTTGCCGGCGCCCGGAAGACTGGAGACGAGGAAGGTTTCTATATCCCGCCGGTGGCCTCCTGGCGAATTTTGCGTGCTGCGTGGTCGTGTTCGTGGTCTTGGGATATAGCCATTTGGGTGAGCCCGCCGCACCGTTGCTGGCCGCATTTGGGCTCGTGTCGCTCATGTTGGCCTTCGGTAACCTGATGCCTTACTGGAACCTGAACGGAACGCGTACCGATGGCGCGTACCTCATCGATGTGGCGCGCGGGCGATGGGGTGGCAGGGAAGAGCGGGCACTTATCCTCGTGGGATTGGCGTTCGACGGCGTTCCATTCAAAGACTGGGATACCGCGTTGGTCCACCGGATCGATGAGGAAACCGCCGACGGCAGCGGCTCGGCTTGGATCTACGTCACTATCAAGGGCTACTACTTGGCCACCGCCGACGTGGATCGGGCGCTTGCCTTGGTGGAAAGGCTGGTTTCCGGCCTCGACAGGGTGTCGGACGATCTCAAGATCGATCTCGCGTTCCTTGTCGCCTTGGTCCGACGGCAGGGCGCGAGGTCGCTGGAACTTCTGGAGAGCGTCGACTCGATCCGGAGCAACGACTATGGGTACTGGCGTGCCTATGTTACGGCGCTCGATGCTGAAGGACAGAGCGCGGCAGTTATCGAAGCCATCAAGCAGGCAAGGCTGGTCGCCGAAAAGACGAGCGCGAGGCTGGACGATGACGACTGGAATTTGCTTGATAGCCTGGAGCAGCGGGCAAAGGCGGCGCTGAACGGCGGGTAAAACGCGCCTGCATTGTAGCCTTCGCCTTCGAGTTGATCGCTTGAACGCGAAACCCGCTCATTCTTGCAAATCCGTCACGATCGAAATCTGCGCCGAGCGGTGCAGCGAGCTGTGCGTGCGCGTCAGGAAGAACCAGCGGCCGTCCCGCTTCACCAACACGTCGTCGTAGTAGCCGGTGGAGCTGTATGTCCGTCCGTCGTTCAGCTCGATGTCTTCCTTGAAGTAATTCTTGCTGGTGGCGGTGTCGCCGTCGACGTCGACGGCGACCATCATCGGGAAGAAGCTGATCGACTTCACCGCGCTCATCATTTCGGTCCAGCGCGACACGATGAAGTCCCTGCCGTCCATCGGGTTGCCGTACATCACCCAGGACGCGCCGTCCGCGGCCCATGTCGTCGCCCAGAGGGCAGGGTCTTTCAGCATCACGGCGTCGCAATAGCGCTCGACCAGCTCGCGGATGGCGAGGACGTCTTCTATCGGTCCGGTGGACATGGCGGTTTCTCCCCTGTCATTTTAACGTGTACTCGCCAAACCGCACCTTCCGCATGTCCCACCAGTAGCGGATCGTGCTGTGCGGCCAGAGCGTGGTGATCTTGCCGTTCCGGTCCTGGTACCAGCTTTTGCAGCCGGCCTGCCAGATGGTGCCGGCCAGGCCGCGCTGAATGGCGGCGTCGAACCGGGCGGCAGAGTCAGGGCGCGGCTCGATGGTGCGGCGCTCGACCAGCTTCCAGATGCATTGCAGCACATAGCGCACCTGCTGCTCGACCATGAAGATGATCGAGCTGTGGCCCAGGCCGCTGCCCGGGCCAAGCAACGTGAAGTAGTTGGGGAAGCCGGGCACGGCCACCGTCCGGTGTGCCGCCATGCCGTCCTTCCAGGCTTCGCGCAGGGTCAGGCCGCCGCGGCCGGTGATCTCGGTCCTCGGCACGTCGGTGGTGCGGAAGCCGGTGGCGAGGATGATCACGTCGGCGCGGTGCAGCGCGCCGTCCGCGGTGACGATGCCGTCGGGTTCGATCCGGGCGATGGGATCGGTCACCAGGTCCGCGTTATCACGCGTCAGCGCCGGATAGAAATCGTCGGACACCAGGATGCGCTTGCAGCCGGGCGGATAGTCGGGCGTCAGCTTCGTCCGCTGTTCCGGATCGGGCACCTGCGCCTCCAGGTGGCGCAGCGCCAGCCGCTTCTCCTGCTCGTTGCGCCGGTTGCGGCGCAGGAACAGCGGGAAGCGGCTCTCCAGCATCCAGTAGAGCTGCCAGCGGTGCAGCCGGCCGAGGAACGGAACGCTGCGGAACGCGCGCTTCCAGGAGGCCGGATAGGCGCGGTCGAGGCGCGGGATGATCCAGTTAGGCATGCGCTGGAACACCTCCAGGTGCGCGACCCTGTCGACGATGGCGGGCACGATCTGCACCGCGCTCGCGGCGCTGCCGATCACCGCGACCCGCTTGCCGGCAAGGTCGATGTCGGGGTTCCACGAGGCCGAATGGATCATAGTCCCGGCAAAGCCGTCCAGCCCGTCGATCTCGGGGTAGTTCGGCACGTGCAGCGCGCCGATGGCGCTGACCAGCACGTCGGTGGTGTCGTGCTCGCCGGCGCCGGTGGTCAGGCGCCAGCGGTTAGCGCCCTCATCGAAGCGCGCGTCGGTGACCTCCCGGCCGAGCCTTATATGCGGCCACAGACCGTACTTGGCGGCGCAGCGCTCGAAATATTGCTGGATTTCGGCGCCGGGCGAATAGACGTGGCTCCAGTCCGGATTGGGTGCGAACGAATAGGAATAGAGGTGGGACGGCACGTCGCAGGCAACGCCGGGATAGGTGTTCTCCCACCAGGTGCCGCCCACATTGGCGCCCTTCTCGTAGATGACGAAGTCCTCCAGCCCGGCCTGCCGGAGCGCGATGCCCATGCACAGGCCGGACATGCCGCCGCCGATGATCGCGACCCTGGGACCCGTTCCCATCCGCTACCGTGCCCTCATCTGCCGCCGTCCACGGTCAGCACCGCGCCGCTGGTGTAGCTGGAGGCGTCCGACGCGAAGTAAAGCGCCGCGCCCACCACCTCGTTCGGCTCGCCGATCCGCTTGAGGGCGTAGTTCTTCGCGCGGGCTTCGGCGGCGTCCATGTCCCACGCTTTCGACACGTCGGTGCGGAACGCGCCGCAGCAGATGCAGTTGACCCGCACGTTCGGGCCGTAGGCGAAGGCATAGGCCTGGGTCATGGCGTTGAGCCCGGCCTTGGCCGCCGCATAGGGGATCACGTTGGCCGTCGGCCGCAGCGAGGCGATGCTGGAGATGTTGATGATCGAGCCGCCGTCGCCCTTCACCATCCGGCCGCCGACCAGCGCGCTCAGCCGGAAAGGTCCTTTCAGGTTGATGTCCAGCACCTTGTCGTAGAGCGCTTCGGTCACCTCGTCAGGCGACGGGTACAGCGGCGACATGCCGGCGTTGTTGACCAGGATGTCGACCTTGCCGAACGCGCCATAGGCGGCCTCCACCAGGCCGTCCAGCTCGTTCCAGTTGCCTACGTGTACGCCGTAGGCCAGCGCCTTGCGGCCGAACCGTTCCCGGACCTCGGCGGCCAGCGCCTCGCAGTTCTCCAGCTTGCGGCTGGCGATGATCACGTCGGCGCCGGCCTCGGCGAAGGCCAGCACCATCTCCTTGCCCAGGCCGCGGCTGCCGCCGGTGACCAGCGCCACCTTGCCCGTCAGGTCGAACCGTCCGCTCATGTGTTTCTCCCCGCTTGTCGATTGGCGCGGGTCTCCCTTCCCGCGCCGGTCAGGATGCGTCGTTCTTCTCGCGCCTCCAAGGATTTATCGGGGTGGCGGGCGCGGAATCCTGCGCTAAGGTTGCGGGCCGCGCGGTTCGCCCGGGCCGCGGCGGCTCATATCAACCAGAGGGGGGAGACATGGCCCTTTCGGTCATCGGCGCTGGCTTCGGCCGCACCGGCACGCTGTCGCTCAAGGGAGCGCTCGAAAGACTCGGCTTCGATCCGTGCTATCACATGATGGAGGTGATCCAGGGCGGCTTCGCCCAGGTCTGGCACGACATCGTGTTCGGCGGGACGCCGGACTGGGAGGCGGTGTTCAGGGGCTACAAGGCCACCGTGGACTGGCCGGCCTGCAACTACTATCGGGAGCTGGCCGACCGCTATCCCGACGCCAAGGTGATCCTCAGCCTGCGCGATCCCGACAAGTGGTTCGACAGCTGCCAGAACACCATCTTCCGTGCCATGCAAATGGACCATGCCCATGCGCCGGCCAATATCCGCACCCAGATAGCGATGGTGCGCAAGCTGGTGGTCGAGGACACCTTCGGCGGCAACATCGACGACCGCGCGCATGCCATTTCGGTCTTCAACCGCCACAACGAGACCGTGCAGAAGGTGATCCCGAAGGAGCGGCTGCTGGTGTTCCAGGCATCCGAAGGCTGGGAGCCGCTATGCCGCTTCCTTGGCGTGCCCGTTCCGGACGAAGCGTACCCTAAGGTGAATACCACCAAGGATTTTCAGCAGCTCTTCAAGCAGGTTACCTGACGCTTCCGGCGTTCGGCCTGGGGTCTTTACCCGGCCTGTAACAAAGTGCAATATCAAGAAAATACGGCAGGGACATCATCGGGCGGTCCCACTACGAGATTTTTCCCGACCTGAACGAGACGCGCCGCGACCGGCACCGCCGCTGTCTGGCGGGCGAGACCATCAGTCTGGGTTCCGACGACTATATGCTGCCCAGTGGTGCGCGGCTGACGGTGAAGTGGGATTATGTCCCGTGGCGCGACGCCCAGGGCGACATCGGCGGCATGATCATTTTCTCCGAGGTGCTGACCCGCCAGCGCATGCTCGAGGAACTGGTCGAGTCCGAGGCCGACCGTCTGCACCGGGCCGAGATCGTCAGCAAGTCCGGCGCCTGGGAATGGGACGTCGCGACCAATGTCGTCACCTGGAGCGAGGGCCTGTCGGTCCTGCTGGGGCTCGATGACGATAGGGCCGCGGGCGACCGGCCGAGCTGGACCAGGCTGGTGCATCCCGACGACCGAGACGCCGTCATGGCCCAGGTCGGGCGGGCCTTGCAGGGCGAGATTCCCTACGACATCGAAATGCGCATGCTGCGCGACGACGGGATCATTCTCGATGTCCGCGTGATCGCCGAGATCACCCGCGACGAACGGGGCAACCCGTTGTCGGTGATCGGCGCCATACAGGACGTCACCGAGCTGCGGCGCAAGGGGCGCGAACTGTCGACGGTGCTCCGCCGCTACCGGCTTGCCAGCGAGGTGTCCGGGACGGCGGCATGGGAGATCTACCCCACGGAACGGCGGATTCTCGGGGACGAGAACCTGGCGCGGCTCATCGGACGCTCGGGCCACCCCACCACCGAGGATCTCGACGAGTGGCTTCTGGCATTCCCGCCGGACACGCGGAGGAAGCTCAACCGCATGTTCGACGAGATCAACAGCGGCAGCCGCTCCGTCTACGACGTGACCCTGCGGACCAGGTTGCCGGACGGCCGGACGATCTGGCTCAGCTCCTACGGCAAGGTGCTGGGCGGCAAGGCGGGAGAGCCGATGCGGATCATCGGCACGACCCGCGACGTCACCGAGATCAAGCTGGCGGAAATGGCGCTGCAGAACAGCGAGCGCAACCTGCTGGTGGCGCAGCAGATCGCCCAGGTTGGAAGCTGGGAATGGGATGTCGGCAGCGAGACGCTGAACTGTTCGCCCGAAATGCTGCGTCTCTATGGCTTCCCGACCACGCGCCAGGCGCTGCGTCTCGATGACTTGATGGGGCGCATCCATCCCGACGACCTGGAGCGTATCACGCGCGAGGTCGGGCAGCTGCAAACCGGCGAGGCCGAGATTGTCGAGAACGAGATGCGGCTGGTGCGGCCTGACCAGGGCACTGTCTGGATCCGCGCGGTCGCCCGCGGATTCACCAACGAGACCGGCCGCCTCGTGCGCATGAACGGCGCGGTGCAGGACATCACCGCGCGCAAGGTTGCCGACCACGAGATCGCCCTGCGCGACAGCGCGCTCCGGACCTCGGCCGGCGCCGTTGGCATGGCCGGCATGGATGGCTTTTTCGTCTATGGAAACCAGGCGTTCATGGATCTGCTGGGGCTCGACGGCATCGACAGCCTGAGAAAGGTCAATGCTCTCGAAACGGTCCGTGATCCCGAGGCCGCGGCCGCGGCGTTCGGAAGTCTGGTGGGAGAACCGGGCCGCTGGAATGGCGAGTTGCCCATCGTTCGCGTCGACGGCGAGCACCGCGACGTCCTGGTAACCGCCACGGTGCACAAGGCCGAGGGCGAAGAACCGCTGATCATCGCGTCCTATATGGATGTCACCGAACGCAATGCGGCATTGCGCGAACTGGCGCGGCACGAATTGCAGCTCCGCCAGGCGCACGCCATGGCGCGCATGGGCGAGACCCATTACGACGCGGTCTCGAGGCTTTATTCGATGCCGCGCGAGACGCGAGAAGTCCTGGGACTTGGCGACGACTACGCGACGTTCGACGCCGCCACCGGCAGGCGGTTGATTCATCCCGACGACTGGGCGCTCATCGACGACGGTGCCCGCAAGCTGATCAAGGGTCAGGCCGACCGGGATGAGACGACATACCGTTTCCTGTCGCCAACCCGCGGGATGCTGCACGTTCAGACCGTCAATTACGTGGAGCGGAACGAGGCCGGCGGGGTAACCGGGATGAACGGAATCATTCAGGACGTTACCCATATCAAGCAGGCCGAAAGCGAGGCCCGCGACGCCCGACGGCGCGCCGAGCGCTACCTCGACATCGCCGGCGCCATCATCATCGCGCTGGACCGGGACGGTCGTATCAATCTCATCAACCGGCAGGGCCGTCAGTTGCTCGGTTACGCGGACGAGGACCTGCAGGGCCAGGACTGGTTCGAACTCGCGGTGCCGCCCGAGTTGCGTGACGAACTGCGCCTCTACGCGTCACAGCGTATGGCCTCCGGACAGGAAGACTACGACCAGCGGGAAGGATACGTGATCACCCGTGCCGGCGAACGTCGCCTGATCGAATGGATCACGACGCCGTTGAAGGACGACAGCGGCGAGATCATCGCCATTCTCAGCTCCGGCCGCGACCTGACCGACCTGCGCCAGGCCGAGCAGTCGCTTCGGGACAGCGAAGCGCGCACGCGGGCGGTCATGGAGGCCGCGTCCATTGGCATCGTAACGTTGGACGAGAACGGGATCGTGGTCTCGCTCAATCCGGAAGCCGAGAACATCTTCGGCGTGGACGAGTCGGTTCTCGCGGGACGTGAACTGGGCGATTTGTTCCTGCCCGCCGAACGGGAGAATTGCGCCGCCATGCTGCTGCCTCCCGACGGCGAGGCGAAGACCGGCCTCGGACTCCTCTGCGAGTTCAACGTGCCGCGTACTGATGACGAGCCGACACCGGTGGAGATGTCGGTCACCGCCATGAACATCGGCGGACACCGCGCTTATGTCGCCGCTATCCAGGACATAACCGAGCGCAAGCGCGCCGAAGCAAAGCTGCAGCAGGTGCAGCGGCTGGAAACCATCGGCCAGCTCACCGGCGGCGTCGCCCACGACTTCAATAATCTGCTGATGGCGATGCAGGTGAACCTGGAACTGCTCAAGGAACTGGTCGAGCACGACCCGGAGGGCAACGAATACGCCGACGCGGCGCTCGCTTCGGTCGGGCGCGGCGCCGAGCTGACCCGGCGGCTGCTGGCCTTCTCGCGCCGCCAGCCGTTGCAGCCCAAGGTGATCGACATCAATGGCCTGGTCATCGACACGGTGCGCATCCTGAAGCGGACGCTCGGTGAGCAGATCATACTCGAAAGCCTGCTCGAGGACGAATTGTGGCCCGTCGAGGTCGACCGCGCCCAGCTCGAGAATGTGCTGATGAATCTCGCGGTAAACGCGCGTGACGCCATGCCGCTGGGGGGCCGGATCACCATCGAGACGGTGAACACCCAGCTCGACGAGCACTATGCCGTGACCCATGGCGAGGTCGAGCCCGGCGACTACGTCATGTTGGCGGTCACAGATACCGGCATGGGCATGACGCCACAGGTACTGGCACGGGCTTTCGAGCCGTTCTTCACAACCAAGGACGTCGGACGCGGCAGCGGCCTGGGCCTCAGCATGACCTACGGCTTTGTCAAGCAGTCGGGCGGCCATGTGAAGCTCTACAGCGAGCCGGGCGAGGGCACCACGATCAAGATTTATTTCCCGCGCGAGCGGCGCAGTGTCAAGGCCGAGGCATCCCAGGCCGCCAAGCCCGCTGCCCGCACCGGCGACGAAACGATATTGCTGATCGAGGATGATTCGGGGGTGCGGCAGACCGTAACCCATCTGCTCAAGTCGCTCGGCTATACGGTGATCGTGGCGTCCGACGGCCCGGAAGCGATCCAGCTCGTCCGGGACGGCATCAGGCCGGACCTGCTGCTGGCGGACATCGTCCTTCCGAGGGGAATGACCGGACGGCAGGTGTCCGACGCCATTGCCAGCCATCTGCCGGGGATCAAGACCCTGTACATGTCCGGCTACACGGAAAACGCCATCATCCATCATGGCCGACTCGACGAAGGCGTTGTGCTGCTGTCAAAGCCGTTCCCGCGCAGCCAGCTTGCGGAAAAGCTCCGCGAAGTGCTGGAATCCCGGCAGTAATTGCCGGGGTGCACGCATGACCGCGAGCAAGAAATGCCGGGTCCGCGCGAATTTTATTTAATTGTTTTTGAAAAAACAAATCTTAACCATATTTTGGACTTGTTTGGCCACAATCACCTTGATTGACCATTTCCCGAGCCCCTAAATGATTTTGTGGAAGTGTAGTGTTTCCTCGAAATGGCAAACCGCCGGGAATGGCGGGACGCAAAGCCTCCGGCCCAGCCTCGGATGTTCCGCCTGATGGAATCGCCGAAAGGGTAGCGGGGTTTCCGAAAGGGCCGACCCATGTCTACTCAGCCTGCTGGCCGTACGTGGCCGTGGCTCGGTATGATGACCGCGTCGATCGCGGCGTTCATGCTTCTCGCCGCTCCCGCATCCGCTGCGGATGGCGAGCCTTCACGTACCGTTCTCAAGCGCATGGCCGTCGCCGTCGATCCGTTGACAGAAGCGTTCGGCGCCCGCGTGGTCATGCCGCTCGATGTGAAAAACGCCAGCCGCTGGGATGATGTGCTGCGCCGCCAGGAAGCCTCGGCTGCCGCGCGGGCGCCATGCGCCGATCCCGCCGCCGACAAGTGCTTCGCCACCTTCTGGGCGCAGACCGTCGCCGAGTTGAAGACCTTGTCCCGAGACGGCCAGGTCCGCCGGGTCAATGACCTGGTGAACCGGATGGGTTACTGGTCCGATTGGGACGTCTACCGCAAGGCCGACTACTGGGCCACGCCGGAAGAGACGTTCGAGAAGATGGGCGGTGACTGCGAGGACTTCGCCCTGTTCAAGTATTTCCTGCTCCGCGCCGCGGGCGTGCCGGCCGAAGATCTGCGCATGACCCTGGTCGCCTCCGACGACCAGGCCCACATGGTGGCGCTGGTCATGGTGGATGGCGCACCGGTGGTGATGGATTGCGTCGTGTTGCGGGCCACGCCGCCCGCAGAGCTGCGACAGTACCAGGCGGTTTACTCCCTCAGCGAGACCGGCGCCTGGTTCCTTGCCGCCAGCCGGCCGGCAGGTGTCCAGACCGCGATGACGGACCTGGCGCACTAACCCGGTTCCCCAGTCCCAAAGTGGCGGGATCCACACGAGGCCTCCCCCCGGCCCCGACCCCGTGGATCCCGCCCGATTTTTATGACTGCGGCGCTCAACCGGCCGCGGCGCTGACGAACCGGTAGCCTTTGCCGCGCACGGTGTGGATGGTGTTCTCATTGAGGCCCACGTCACGGAACTTGCGGCGGAGACGCGCCAGGTGCACGTCGATGCTGCGGTCTTCGGGCTGCCATGGGCGGCCCAGTGCGAACATGCTCAGGCTGTTCTTGTCGACCAACTCGTCCTGGCTCTGGATCAGCCGCGACAGGATGAGGGTTTCGATCTCCGTCAGGTCGGCAGGGCTCTCGGCCACGCCGCCGAGCTGGTTGTTCACCGGATCGAGCGTGAGGTTGTGCACCCGCCACACGTGGACACCGTTTCCGTTGGCTCTGCCGGCGCGGGTGCGGCGGATGACCGCTTTGACCCGGGCAAGCAGCTCCTCGGGTGCGGCGGGCTTCACCAGATAGTCGTCGGCGCCGGTGTTGAGGCCCTCGATGCGGGCACTCACTTCGCCCTTGCCGGACAGGATGATGATCGACGCATCGGATATGCTGCGCAGATATCCGGCCAGTGAGAGGCCATCGCCGTCCGGCAAATTGCGATCGAGGATGAACAGGTCCACATGGTGGGAGTCCGCGATGGCCCGGGTCTCCCGGCACGACGCACCGGTGATGACCTCGAATCCCGACAGCGTGAAATACTCGGACATAGCCCGCGAGAGCGCGGGATCGTCTTCGATCAACGCAATAACAGTTCCAGCATCTACCACCGACGGCCCCGTCATGGTTGTGATGATATGCGGAGCCGTCAGGCTCCGATGTTCTGGCCGGCTTCGCCCCCACGTCACCGGCCGCATCATTCTACCCTTTTGCGGCGCATATGGCAAAACAGTACAACCGAAAGGCGTATTTATGGAACCTGCGGCGCTGTCGTTCTGTTGATGCGTGATCGTTGCGGCGCCATGTGCCATCAACGCGGCTGGCGAGCCTTGGTCCATTGTTCCGCCCGCCGCCGATGCCGTAAGATGGATCGATGCCGAACAAGGTCACTCAACCGGCCATGCCAGATCAAACACTTCGCGTCGCGCTGTTCTCGGGAAACTACAACTACGTCACCGACGGCGCGGCCATCGCGCTCAATCATCTGGTTGCCCATCTGGAGCGCCAAGGGATCGAATCCCTTGTGTTTTCGCCCACGGCGGACCCGCCAGCCTTCGAGCCGGCCGGCACCCTCGTCTCGGTGCCCTCCATCTCGTTTCCGGGCCGTTCGGAGTACCGGGTGGCGCTGGGCCTGCCGCGCGAGCAGCGCCGCCGGCTGAAGGCCTTCCGCCCAACGCTGATCCATCTATCGGCGCCCGACCTGCTCGGCTACGCGGCCCGCGGCATAGCGCGGAAATGGGGCGTGCCTCTGGTCGCATCGTTCCACACCCGTTACGACACCTATTTCCGTTACTATCACATGGCCTGGCTGGAAGGCACGGTGACCCGCTACCTCCGGCACTTCTACCGGCCGTGCGAGCACGTCTATGTCCCGTCCGAGTCGACCGCCCAGGTGCTGCGCGCGCAGCACATGGCCCGCGACGTGCGGATCTGGAGTCGGGGCGTGGACGACATCCGGTTCAATCCGGGGAGGCGTGACCTCGAATGGCGACGCGCGCTGGGACTCGGCGACGGTGAGACCGTCGTGGCCTTCGTCGGCCGGCTGGTGCTCGAGAAGGGCATCGATTCCTTCGCTCGCACGGTCGCCGGGCTGCGCGAACGCGGCGTCGCGCACCGGGTTCTGGTGGTCGGCGACGGTCCGGAACGGGCGCGCTTCCGGGACCTGCTGCCCGCCGACGCCGTCTTTGCCGGCTATCTCGATGGCGACGACCTGGCGCGGGCCTATGCGTCGTCGGACGTGTTTCTCAATCCCAGCGTCACCGAGACATTCGGCATCGTCACCCTGGAGTCCATGGCGGCGGGCCTGCCGTCGGTCTGCGCCGACGCCACCGGGTCGCAGTCGCTGGTCGCCGATGGCGAGACCGGCTTCCTGGTGCGGCCCGGGGACGACGCGGGCTATGTGGATGCCGGCGGCCGGCTGATCGGCGATCCAGAGTTGCGCGCCCGGATGGGCGCCGCGGCCCATGAGCGGTCGCGCCGCTATACCTGGGACGCCGTGATCGATGCGCTGGTTGAGCAATATCGCGAGGTGCTGGACAGGCGCCGCATCGGCGCCGCGGACGGTGCGTCCGATGCCGCCGCCCGGCGAGGCATGCTGGTCGACGACGCGGCGCTGACCTGACGCCGGGCTTCCCAAGTACCGGGCAATCCAGTATCTCCCTCGCCAGTATCTCCCACAAAGGTCACGCAAACACGGGGACGCGGTTGCCTGCAGAGCGGAAATCGCGAATCTTCTCGGCGACGGCTTGGAACGAGTGGCTGTCGCGCCGGTCAGTCAAGCTGTCGCTGAAAGCGCTGCAGTTCCTGCTGGTGGGCGGCGTGGTGATCTATCTCATCGGCCGCGTGTCCGAAATCGGCTGGGGCGAAGTGCGCCGCTCGCTGCCCGAGTCCATCTGGTTCTACCTGCTGTTCGGGGTGATGTACTTCGTCATCCCGGTGTCCGAGCTGGTCAGCTACAAGGCCATGCGCTGGCCCATCGGCTTCTCCAGCCTGCCGATGTTCGTGCGCAAGCGCGTCTACAACTACGCGGTGATGAGCTATTCGGGTGAGGCCTACATGTTCCTGTGGGCCAAGCGCCACCTGAGCTTCCGGGGCCGGCAGATCCTGTCCATGGTCAAGGACAACAACCTGCTGTCGGGGCTGGCGTCCAATTCATTCACGCTGCTGCTCGTCGCCGCGTTCTTCGCCACCGGCCAGCTCGACACCATCACCCGGGCCGAGCCCGACGCGGGCAGCTACATTGCCGCCACGGTGCTCGTCGGCGTACTGATGGTGCTGGTGGTGCTGGGCCTGAACCGCCGGATCATGAGCGTGCCGTTCCCCATGGCTGCGCGTGTCACCAGCATCCATGCCGCTCGCGTGGTGCTGATACTGCTGCTGCAGACGGCGCAGTGGGCGGTGGTCTTTCCGCATGTGCCATTCCTCACCTGGCTGCTGTTCCTGACCGCCCAGATGGTGATGACCCGGCTGCCGTTCCTGCCCAACCAGGATCTGATGATGGTCGGTCTTGGCATGAGCCTGACCCATTATGTGGACGCGCCGGAAGCGGCTGTCGCCGGCATGTTCCTGGTGTCGGGCGCCCTGTTCCAGGCGGTCAATCTGGGGTGCTTCCTGCTGACTTCCGTGGGCGACCACGCGCCACGCCACGAAGCCATCGATCCCGAGGACATGGTCGAGGAAGAGCAGGAAGCGGCGTAGAGCCGCTTGCCGCAAGCGATCAAGCGCGGTTGCGCACCGTCTCGGCGATGCGGAAGAAGGGTGCCTTGGCGGCCTGGCGCAAATCCTCCGGCGCGCCGACATCCTCCAGCGCCTGCTCCATGCAGCGCAGCCACTGGTCGCGCTCGCTTTCGCCGATGGCGTAGGGCGCGTGCGGCTTGGTCAGGCAGAAGCCGCCATATTTCTGACGGTAGAGATGCGGTCCGCCCAGCCATCCGGAGAGATACTCGAACAGCTTCTCCCTGATCGGCGCCAGGTCCTCGCCGTGCATCCGCCGGATATCGGCGGCGTCGGGCCGGTTTTCCATGGCGTCGTAGAAGGCATTGGCGAGGGCGCGCACGCCGTCCTCGCCGCCAAGCAGTTCATAGGGTGTGGTGCCCATCTCGCTGTCTCCCGCTTTGGACTATCGGGCAGAGCCTAGGCGTGCCAAATCCAGCCGTCGTTGCGCAGGATCAACCGACGCGGCTGGCCTGGTTCTTCCAGTAGGGCTCGCGCAGCTCGCGCTTCAGGATCTTGCCGGAGCCAGTGCGCGGGATGTCGTCGATGAAATCCACCGACCGCGGCACCTTGTAGCCGGCCATATGGTCGCGGGCATAAGCCATCACCTCCTGAGGCGTCAGGTGGCTGCCGGGACGCGGCACCACGATGGCGTGGACGCTCTCGCCCCATTCCTCGCTGGGAATGCCGAACACGGCCACATCCATCACGTCCGGATGGTGTTCCAGGGCGTCCTCGATCTCGGCCGGATAGATGTTCATGCCGCCGGAGATGATCATGTCCTTCTTCCGGTCGCAGATGTAGTAGAAGCCTTCCTCGTCGAAATAGGCCACGTCGCCCACGGTCTGCTTGTCGCCCTTGCGGTCCTTCAGGAACTGCTCGCGCGCCTTGTAGTACTCGGTGAACACGCCCGGGCTGCGGATGAATAACTCTCCCGGCGTGTGCGGCGTGGTGACGATGTTGCCGTCGTCGTCCAGCAGGAAGATTTCCACGCCCGGCGCCGGCTTGCCGCAGGACCCCGGCTTCGACAGCTGGTATTCGGGCGTCAGGATGGTGTTCACGCCCAGCTCGGTCGAGCCGTAGACCTCGAACAGCGACAGCTTTGGGAACTTGTCCAGGTACATCTTCTTCAGCGCATAGGACCACGGCGCCGCGTTGGCGATCAGCACCCGCATGGAGCTGACGTCGTAGCGGGCGAACACGGCGTCGTCGACCTGGCAGATGCGCCGCACCGGCGTCGGCGCCGAGAAGGTGGACGACACCTTGTACTTGTCCACCAGCCGCAGCCAGTCCTCGGCGTCGAACTTCCGCTGCAGGATCACGGTCTGGCCCATGCCCAGGCCCATGCTCATGAACGAGGACGGACCCGAGTGATAGAGCGGGCCGGTGGTGATGTAGATGTCGTCGGGCCGGTAGCCGATCAGTTCCATCAGCTTTGCCGCCAGTTCGGCATTGCCCATGTTGTCGCGGTACGCGCCTTTCGGCCGCCCCGTGGTGCCCGAGGTATAGATCATGGAATTGGCCTGGCCGGGGAGGAGGCGGGGCAGGATGGTGTCGGCGGTCGAGTTCGCGATCAGTTCCTCGGCGCTCAGCATGTCCTTGCCGGGCGGGCCGTCGAAGATGACGATCTGGCGCACCTTGGGGATGTCCTTGCGGATCTGCTCGAGCACCGGCGCGAACTCGGCGTCGGCGAAGATGAAGTCGGCGTCCGAATTATCGGCGATGTAGGCGACTTCCTCGGGCGCCAGCCGGTAGTTCATCGGTACCGATGTGGCGCCGCATTTGCGGCCCGCGGCCATCATGGCGACGATCCAGGGCGAGTTGCGGCCGAACCACACCACACGCTGCTTCGGCTCCAGCCCCAGCTTGAGGAAGGCATTGCCCAGCTTGTTGGCGTTCTCCTCCAGCTGGGCATAGGTCCAGGCGATGATCGTGCCGTCGGGCCGGTCGTCGATCACCGCGAGTTTGTCCGGCTGCGCGCGCGAGATGTCGGTCAACGGATCGTTCATCGCCAGTTCCCCATTGTTACCGTGCGGTTCTTCCCCGACCGCAGCAGACCAGCAGGGACGGCGGGCCGTCAAGCCTCGATCAGGCCTTAATGACGAACTCCTTGACGATCATGATCTCGAGGCTGGCTGGATCCTTCATCGCCGGCGCCGCGACATGGGCGACGCCCGGATTGGCGAACCAGGTTGAATCATAGCCGGCGCAGAATGCCGGCTCGCCGCGCAGCGTGTTTCGCGCATAGCGCGCGACCGTCGGCATGGCGAACACGGGCGGCACCTTGTTTCCCATGCTGCGCAGGGTGCGCAGGATCTTCATGCCCTCGCGCGGCCATTTGGCGTTCTTGAGCACCTTCTCGTCGACCGGCAGCACGACCTGGCTGTCCGGGTCGATGAACATGGCCTCCTCGAAGGCCACCTCCTCCCAGAACGGCGAGCCCGGCTCGCGGATCAGCGCGTCGGCGCTTTCCAGCCAGACCTCGGCGACGCCGTGGAAGCTGGACGCCGCGTTAAGCGTACCGGGCAGCGGATGATTTTGCACGTAGCGCACCAGCCCCGGCATCCGCATGACCAGTTCGGCATGGGTGCCGATCCAGTATTCGTGGAACTCGTCATGGCCGATGTCCGGCCGCTTGCGGAAGAACGAGGCGAATTTCAGCATCAGGCCTTGATCACGTGTTCGGTCACCATCATGCGGATGGTCGCGGCGGTATCCTTGAACGCCGCCTCGTCGGCGTCCACCGCCTTGTGCTCTCGCGTCGGGCCGGAGGCGCGCGCATCGGCCAGGCTGTCGAACCAGGTAGCGCCGTAGCCGTCGCAGAAAACCGGGGCTCCCGAGCGATAGGCGCCGGCCTTGACGTGGTTCTGCACATGCCGGCGGACGCCCGGAATGGCGGCGACCAGCGGGCCGTGGACGTCCTTCCAGTGCTTCTGGAACGCCGCGATGTCCATGCCCGCCTTGTGCGTGGTGGTCTTGATGCTTTTCACCCCCGCGCGTGGCCATGTGCCGTCGAGGATGGTGTGCTCGTCGACCAGCAGCAGGGCAAGCGACGGCCGGTCGATGAACTTCATCTCGTCGGCGACCACTTCGGGCCAGTAACTGCTTTCGGTATTCCGCTTCAGTGCGTCGGCGCTCTCGAACCAGACCTCGACGACGCCGTCATAGGGCGGCGTCACGCCGGCGCGGGTTTCTGGCAGCGGATGATTCTGGGTGTAGCGGACGAGCCCCTGCAGGCCCATCACCACCTTCGAATGATTGGCCAGCCAGTAGTCGTAGAACTCGTCGTCGGGCATGCCCGGTCGTTTCCGGAAGAACTCAACGGCCTTCAGCATCGTATTCTCTCCCCATGTCCCGGTGCATTTCAGCACGCGGCTCCGGTACGGTCACGCGTGAATTTCCATGGACTCGCCTCACCGCCTGACGCATCCTTACCCCGGATGCGAGGGGAGCGCGACCGTGGGGATCGCTTGCGCTCCGCAGACTTTTGAGGAGAGAGCAGTGACCGACGTCGAAGTGAACCGCATGGCCGACCCCATCCGGCCCGACTCTCCCGATCAGGTGAATCTCCTCGACGTCGAAACCCAGGAATGTCCGTACCACGCCTACAAGGTGCTGCGCGACGCCGCGCCGATCTGGAAGGACCCGGTCACCGGCTTCTACACCGTCACCCGCTATGAAGATCTGCGCCAGGTGCTGATGGATACGGAGGCGTTCTCCAGCGACCGGAGCGTCGAGGACACCCGCATCAACACCGAGCGCGCACAGCGCATGAAGAAGCTCTATGAGGAAAAGGGCTGGCTGCCCGCCGCGACCCTCGCCGCCCGTGACGATCCGGACCACCGCGCGCTGCGCAACCTGTTCGACAAGACCTTCCGCGCCGGCAAGATCAAGGAGCTGGACGGCGATGTCGAGGCGCTGGCCTACCGGCTGATCGACGACTTCATCGCCGACGGCCACTGCGACTGGGTGCGCCAGTTTGCCGTGCCGCTGCCGCTGATCATCATCGGCCGCCAGATGGGCGCCAAAGAAGAAGACATCTGGCAGATCAAGGCGTGGACCGACGCCTGGGTGAAGCGCCTCGGCATGATGCAGACCGAGGAGGAAGAGCGCTGGTCCGTCGAGATGGAGCTGCAGCAGCAGCACTATTTCCAGCCGATCATCGAGAAGCTGCGCCTCGAGCCCAACGACAGCCTGCTGTCGGACCTGGTCAACACCTTCATCCCCGAATGGGGCCGCACGCTGAACAACAACGAGCTGCAGGCCGAACTCACCGGCGACACCTTCGTCGGCGGCTCCGAGACCAGCACCAACGCGCTGTCGGCCGGCATCATGCTACTGGCCGAGGACAAAGACAGCTGGGTCAAGCTGAAATCGGACCCGGACAAGTACCTGAAAACCTTCTGCGAGGAGGTGCTGCGCCTGGAAGGCCCGGTGCAGGGCCTGTTCCGCGTCGCCGCCCGCGACATCGAGATGCACGGCGTCACCATCCCGAAGGGTGCCATCATCAACACCCGCTATGCCGCCGCCAACCGCGACGAGCGCCATTTCGACAATCCGGACAAGCTGGACCTGGACCGCAAGAACGCCGGCAGCCATCTGGCGTTCGGCTCGGGCATCCATCATTGCCTGGGCGCGCCGCTGGCCCGCCGCGAGCTGTTCTGGGGCTTCAAGGCGTTCGTCGACAAAATCGAAGACTTCTGGCTGGCGCCGGGCCGCAACAACCTGCGCCACCAGCCGAACTTCTGCCTGCGGGCGCTCAAGGAACTGCATATCGAATTCACGCCTAGAAAATAGGAGCCGAACCAATGACCCGAGTTGCCAAGGTGGAGATCGAGAACTGGGATCCGGAACTGCGCGCCATGACCCGCGCCGACGAGGCGACGCCGCTGGAGCAGGGCCTGATGCGCATCTTCGCCAACGTGCCCGAACTGGCGAAGGCTTTCGTCGGCTTTGGCGGCGCCATGAAGCGCACCCGCACCCTGTCGCCCCGGCTGGTCGAGCTGGTGCGCCTGCGGGTGGCATTCCACAACCAGTGCCGGTCGTGCATGGCCATCCGCTACACCGAGGCCGCCAATGACGGTGTCACCGAGGACCTGGTCTGCTCGCTGGAGCGCCCGGCGCAGGCAACCAACCTGACCGACGCCGAAAAGGCCGCCATCGACTATGGCGAGCGCTTCGCCACCAACCACCTGTCGATCGACGACGCGGTCTACGACAATCTGCGCAAGCACTTCACCGAGGCGCAGATCGTCGAGCTGGGCACCACCGTGGCGTTCTTCGTCGGCTTCGGACGCCTCGCCGCCACCTGGCACATGGTCGAGGAACTGCCCAAGACCTTCCAGGAGAGCAAGGACGTCATCGCCCCTTGGAAGCAGGAAGCCATTCTGGTCCGCTAAAGCTTTCTTCCGTCCTTGCGAGCCGCGCTTCGCTCGCAAGGACGCTCGAAGAAGGGCTCTAACCCAGCCCGATCCGCTTGCGTTCCCAGTCCAGCGCGGTCCTGACGATCAGTTCCAGGTCGTCGTGCTCGGGTTGCCAGCCCAGCAGGCCGCGGATGCGGCCGGCCTCGGCGACCAGTTCGGCCACGTCGCCGGCGCGCCTCGGCGCCATTTCGACGGGTATCTTGCGGTTCGATACACGCTCGAGCGCGGCGATCACCTGCTTTACCGAGCTGCCCTTGCCGTAGCCGCAGTTGAGTACCTGGCTGTCGCCGCCGCCGCGCAGATAGTCGAGCGCCTTGACATGGGCGTTGGCCAGGTCGACCACGTGGATGTAGTCGCGGACGCCGGTGCCGTCGTCGGTCGGATAGTCGCCGCCGAAGATCGACAGCTTGTCCCGCTGGCCGGTCAGCACCTCGACCGCCAGCTTGATCAGGTGGGTGGCGTTCTTCGACGCCTGGCCGCGCCGTGCCTTCAGGTCCGCGCCCGCCACGTTGAAATAGCGCAGCGCCACGTAACGCAGGCCGTGGGCCGCCGCCGTGTCGCGCAGCATCCATTCGGTCATCAGCTTGGACGACCCATAGGGCGAGATCGGCAATGTGGGCGCATTCTCGGGCACCGGCACCAGCGTCGTCTCGCCATAGACCGCCGCCGTCGACGAAAAGATGAACCTGCCGATACCGTGCTCGACGCACGCCTGCAGCAGGCCGTGGGTGTTCAGCGTGTTGTTGCGGTAGTAGCCCAGCGGATCGGCGACGGATTCCGGCACCACGATCGAGCCGGCAAAATGCAGCACCGCATCGATCCCGCCGCCCAGGATTTCCCCCAGCAAGGCTTGATCGGCGAGGTCGCCCTCGATAAACCGCGCGCCGTCGGGCGCCATGGCGCGATCGCCGTTCGACAGGTTGTCGAGGATGACGACATCGTTCCCGGCATCGAGCAGCCGCTGCGCCGTGTGGCTGCCGATGTAACCCGCGCCGCCGGTGACCAGAACCCTGCCGTTCATGCTGTTCCCCGTAGATGAATCTGTGTACCCATGTGCCGAAGACGTGGCGAGGTGCCGTGACATATGTCGCGGAATCAAATATGTATCGTAACAACGAACACTGCCGCTAGCATGGTTCGTCAGGGCCAGCGTGAGATCGGGCGCGTCTAGAGGGCGCGTCCTGATGCAGCCAGACGGAACCCAAGGGGGATTCCGCGGACCTGACGTCAGCCGGTGGTGGGCAAGGGGGTCCAGAATGTCGACAGCGGCTAGGTTTTGCATGGCGACGGCGATAGCCGCGGGCGCTCGCGCGGCTGTTCTCGTCTCGACCATGGCGGCGGGCCTCGCGTTCTGTGCGCCCGCCGGAGCCGTGGAGTTCGGCAGGGCGGTAATTGGCAATACCGTGCAAGGCCGTGTGCACCAGGAATACGAGCCCATCGGGATTAGGGCCGGCAGTTTCATGTTCTTCCCGAGTATCGATCTGCGCGGCGAGTATTCCGACAACATCTATGCCACGACGGGTGCCAAGGTTGACGACTTCATCTTCGGTATCCGGCCGCAGATAAGCGGTCGGTCGCTGTGGAAGCGCCATTCGCTGCGCATGTCGGCCTTTGGGAACTTCGGTCTCTATGCGGACAACCCAGACGAGAATTTCAATGATGCGGGTGTCAACACCGACGCCACCATCGACATTGCCGAGAACAGCCAGATTACCGCCAGACTGGCGGCGACGCGCGACCACGAGCGGCGCGATTCTCCCGACGATGCGCGCGGCATCAATCCGACGATCTACTACCGGATCACCCCGGAGCTGAAGTTCGACCAGCGGATCAACCGCGTCGCGCTGAGACTCAGGGCATCGGCCGACTACATCGACTTCAATGACGTCGCAACCGGCACCGGTACCATCCTCAACGAGGACGACCGCGACCGCCTGACCTGGGTGCTGGAGGGGCGCGCCGGCTACGACGTGTCCCGGAACGTGCAGCTCTATGTGAGCGCGCTGACCGACCACCGCACCTACGACGAGCAGTTCGACGATGACGGTGTCGAGAGGGATTCCAACGGTTTCGGCGTGTTCGGCGGCATCATCGTCGACCTCGCCGGCACGCTTTCGGCCGAGGCCTATGTCGGCTACCGGCGACAGTCATTCGCCGATGCATCGCTGGTCAACGTCAGTGGCGTGGCCGGCGGCCTCAACCTGATCTGGGCGCCGACAAAGCTCACGACCGTCACCCTGACCGGTGAACGTACTGTCGAGGAGACCACGCTGACGGGCAGCACGGCTTCGCTCAATACCGCCTTCGACGTTTCCATCGATCACGAACTGCGCCGCAATCTCGTCATCACCGTGTCCGCTGGCTACCTGAACCGGCACTACGAGGGCATCGCGCGCGACGACGACAATTGGCGGGGAAGCATCGCGGTGCAGTACCTCATCAGCCGCCACTTCCGGTTGCGGTGCGGGTACAGCTACAATGCGCGCAGCTCGAACGTGCCCGGCACCGCCTACGACACCAACTCTGCTTATGTGAATCTCCATGTGGACTACTAACAATATACGGACGCCTCGCATGCCGCACCGCCTGCTGCTGATCGCCGCCGCGCTCGCCCTGGCGCTTGCCGGATTCGCGCGGCCGGTCGATGCGGAGACTGTCGACCGGCAGCAATATCTGCTCGGCCCGGGCGACCAGATCCGTCTGACCGTGTTCGGCGAGAACGATCTGTCGGGTGAGTTCAAGGTCGGTGACGACGGTACGGTGGCATTGCCGCTGCTCGGTCAGATTCCGGCCGAGGGGCAGACCCCGGGGCAACTGGAGAAGCTCATCGCCCAGAGGCTGCAGCCCGACTATGTGCGCAATCCGCAAGTCAGCGTCGAGGTGATGACCTACCGGCCGTTCTTCATCATCGGCGAGGTCAACAGGCCCGGCAGCTATCCCTACCAGAGCGGCATGACCGCGCTGGAGGCGGTGGCGCTCGCCGGCGGCTTCACCTATCGCGCCAAGACCGAGCAGGTTCTGATCAAGCGGACGGTGGGCAACAACGCGCAGGAAAACCTGCTGCCCATCGAAACGGCGGTCATGCCCGGCGACGTCATCAAGATCCGCGAACGGTATTTCTGACCATGACAGCCTGTCCGGTCGGCCCCCGCCACCGTCGTCGCGATCAGTCCGCACGCCGCGTGCCGGCGCGCTCTCGCAGTCAAACAATGCGCCGTGACCTGACGGGCCGGCGCGGAACCAAGGTATCGTCGAGCTGATGAACGAGCAGTCCGAGACAAGACGCCGCAGCCTGCTGTCATTGTATGGTATGTGGGGTGGGCAAAACCAGGAAGAGGCGGCGTTCCGCGACCTGTTCAGCCTGCTCTGGCGCCGGCGCTGGGTCGTCGCGGCGACCATGGCCGTGATCTGCGCGGGGACGGTCATCGGGCTGATGATGACCACGCCGAAATACCAGTCGACGGCCCTGATCCTGATCGAGCCACGCGTCAACCGGGTCGCCGAAACCACCTCGGTGCTGTCGAACCTGCCGGCCGACTTCGAGACCGTACAGACCGAGTTGGAGGTCATCACCTCCTACGGCCTGCTCAACAAGGTGGCGCGCGACCTCTACCTGATCAAGGATCCGGAGTTCAACAGCAGCCTCAAGCCGGTCTGGTTCGGCAGGCGGATCCTGAACAATCTCTTCTCGAGCGAAGGTCCTCCGCCAACGCAGGAGCAGCTCGAACGCGACGCGACCAACACCCTGCTTGCGTCGACGGCCGCCAGCAGCAGCGGCCGCAGTCGCGTGGTGTCGCTGACCGTCGAGGCGGAGTCTCCCGCCAAGGCGGCCAAGCTGGCCAACGCCGTCTCCGACGCGTATCTGGTGTCGCAGCTCGACGCCAAGTTCGAGGCGACGCAACGCACATCGATCTGGCTCAACAAGCGGCTTCGCGAGCTCAAGGAGCAGGTCCGAGCCTCCGAACAGGCGGTGGAGCAATACCGTCAGGAAGCCGGACTGATCGAGGGAAAGAATTCCTCGCTGTCCACCGCCGACCAGATGATGTCGCTGAACAACCAGATCGTGCTGGCGGGCACCCAGCGCGCCGAGGCCGAAGCCCGGCTGTCCAGCGTGCGTTCGGTCATGGGCAACCCGGAAGCCATGAGTTCGGTTTCGGTGATCATGGGCAACGACATGATCCAGCGCCTGAAGGGCGAGGAAGCCACGATCCGCCGCAACGTGGCGTCGCTCAGCCAGCGCTACGGACCCAAGCATCCGCAGATCCTCCAGGCCGAAGTCGAGCTGGCCGACATCCAGCAGAAGATGAACCTCGAGACGTCGAAGATCGTGGCCTCGCTGGAAAGCGACGTCGCCATGGCGCGGTCCCGCGAGAACTCCCTGATCGGCGCCCAGAACCGGCTCGAGTCCAACATGTCGAGCCAGAACCAGCGCGGCATCAAGCTGCGCGAGCTGACGCGCGAATCCGAAGCCAACAGGGCCTTGATGGAAACGTTCCTGGGGCGCTTCAAGGAACTGAGCGACCAGAGCAACATGCAGACAACGGACGCCCGGGTGATTTCGCGGGCGCAGCCTCCCGCCTCGCCCAGCTCGCCCCAGACGCGCTTTATCCTTTTGCTTGCGCTGATGGCCTCCGCGGGCATCGGCATCGCCCTCGCGGTGGTGGTGGAACGGCTCGACAGCGGTGTTCGTACCGGACGCGACATCGAACGCTGGACCGGCCTGTCGGTGCTGACCATCGTGCCCGAACTGAAGGGCAAGGGCAGCCCGGCCAACAAGTCCATGCAGGTCGTCACCGCGCCCATGTCCCGCTATACGGAGAGCTACCGGAACCTGCTCGTGGCGCTGAATCTGTCCAATGTGGACAATCCGCCCAAGATCATCGCGGTCACCTCGGCCAATCCCTCGGAAGGCAAGACCATCACCAGTATCTCGATGGCGGCCGCGGCGGCGGCGACCGGCAAACGGGTGTTGATCCTGGATTGCGATCTCCGGCGGCCGCGGCTGCACCAGGAGCTGGGCGTATCGCGCGGTCCGGGTCTCGTCGATTACCTGGCCGGCCAGGCCGAACTCGAAGCCGTCATGCGCACGGACGAGCGCTACAACTTGCAGTACATCACGGCGGGTAGTGAGACCCAGAACGTGCTGAGCCTGATCGAGTCCCAGAAGCTGCGGGCGCTGCTGACCCAGATGAAGCCGCATTTCGGACTGATCGTCGTCGATACGCCGCCGCTGCTGGCGGTCGCCGACGCCAAGGTGCTCGCCGAGCGCTGCGATTCCGTGGTGTTCGCGGTACTCTGGGGCAAGACCTCGCGCAACACCCTGATCGATGGCCTCAAGCATCTCGAGGGCAACGCCGCGCCGGTGGCCGGCGTGGTCATGACGCGCGCGGACATGGACCGGCTGTCATCCTATCAATACGGCACCTCGTATTACGGCAAGGCTTACAAGAGCTACTATTCGTCCTGACCGCCAAGGATCGAAGACAGTGTCCAGCGCTGTGAACGAGGTCTCGCGCGAGCCATTGACGGGCGGCCTCGATGTGCTGTTCGTCATGCCGCATTTCCGGGCCGGCGGTGCCGAGCGCGTCAGCCTGCTGCTCGCCAACGAGCTGGCGGCGCGGGGCGTTCGGGTGGGAATCGCGGCCTATGAGAAGAAGGGCGAGTTCCTCGACCGGATCGATTCCCGGGTGCGTCTGGAGGAAATCGGCGGTTCCGGATGGTTCGCGGCGATCCTGCCGCTGTCGCGCCTGGTCCGGCGCAGCCGTCCTCGGGCGCTTGTCGGGGTCATGGTTTCGTGCAACGTGGCGGCCGTGGTGGCGGGGCGCCTCGCGCGGACCGGCGCCAGGATCGTCCTCACCGAGCATAACCAGGTGGACAAGAGCGCGGATTTCTTCGGCGGCAACAGCCGTTCCTACCGCGCGATCCCGTGGGTCTATCCGCACGCCGACACCATCGTCTGCGTCTCCGACGGGGTGCGGGATTCACTGTGCCGCTATTCGGGCATGACGCCGGACAAGATGCGGGTGGTGCACAATCCCATCGTCTCCAGCGACCTGATCGACAAGGCCACGCAGCCTTGCCCTCACCCCTGGGCCAACGATCCCCAGGTGCCGTTGATCCTGGCGGTGGGCCGGCTGGCGACGGCCAAGAACTATCCCATGATGCTGCGGGCGTTCGCCATCCTGCGCCGGCAGCGCCGTGCCCGGCTGCTCATCCTGGGGAACGGCCCGGTCCGTGACAGCCTGGCCGCGCTGGTCGACGAGCTCGGCGTCGCCGATGAGGTCGAGATGCATGGCTACACCAGCAATCCCTATGCCTTCATGTCGCGCGCCAGCCTGTTCGTGCTGTCGTCGTCCTGGGAAGGGTTCCCCACGGTGCTGGTGGAGGCGCTGGCCTGTGGCAGCCCGGTGGTCTCGACCGACTGCCCGAGCGGCCCGCGCGAAATCCTGGTCGATGGTAAACTGGGCGAACTGGCGCCGGTCGGCGACGAGGCGGCGCTTGCCAGCGCGATGATGCGCACGCTCGATGCGCCGCCGGACCGGGAGGCGCTGATGGCGCGCGGCCGCAGCTTCTCGGTCGAGCATGCGACCGACATCTACGCCCGCCTGCTGCTGGGCGAGACGGCGCAGGCCGCGCCATGAATGAGCGGCCGCCCATCGTCGTCCTCGGGGCCAACCACGCCGGGACCCGTCTGGTCGTCGATATCCTGCGCACCCTCGGCAGCGCTGCCGGCCGTATCGACAACGAATGGCTCGAGGACGAGACCTTCCTGGAGATTCACCGCCGACTGATCGGGCGGGTAGCCGGCAAGGGCTGGACAGACACGATCTTCGACATGGAGTTCGTCCAGAGCTACCGCGACGACGCGCGGTTGGTGCCCGAAATGCGCGACTGGCTGGCGCAGTCGCTCTCCGACAGTTTTCCCGACCGGACCGCGCCCTGGCACTGGAAGTGCCCGACGGCGGTCATGTTCCTGCCGTCCTGGACCGAGATTTTCCCGGAGGCGCTGTTCGTCCACATCGAACGGGATTCGACGGAAGTCGCGCGCAGCCTGGTGCGCCGCCGCCAGTTCCTGGGCTTTGGCCGCGCCGCGGCGTTCTACGAGGCCATGAACCGGCGCATCCTCGAGGCGCGCGGGACCATGAAGAACTATGTGCGCCTGTCCATGGAATCGCTCGGCGACGGCCTGCCGGCGCTGGTGGAAATGGCCGGTCTCGACCCGGGGCAGGAGGCGCTGCTCAGGGCGCGCCGCGGTATCCGGCTCGATCCCGCGCGCGGCTGGCGTGCCGATCGCTCCGTGCTGGGCAACCTCTGGGAAGCTGCCACCAATGCCCGTGCCGCCGTTCGGGGCCGCAACGGCAAAAGATAGGGAAGTAGATGATCCGCCTCGTTGCGCTGCTGACGGCTGTCCTGACGATGGCGGCCGCGACTCCATCCCGCCAGTGCCCGCTACCTGTCGCTCGCGATCGAGGATCGAACCCGAAGTATCAAGCTTGCCTCACGGGGCGGTGCCACCGGTTGGATGCGACCGCAGTCGGCCATCTGTCGGCTCGTCGACGATCTTGCCGCCGCCTGAAACGATCTCTGCGACCAGGCGCCGATCCGTTTCGTCGCGGTCCCAAGGCCGCGCTCCGGCAATCTGTGGCAGGATTTTGTCCAGCGAGGTGGCGGGAATCGGGTGCAGTTCCTTGCGCTGAACGGGCGCGTTATCCGTCGACACATAGGTGCCATCGGGCATCGGTTCCGCTGGATCGAAGGCGCTTGTTCCCCGTACGACGTTACCGGCGAACTCGACGCGGCTGCCAGCCGGTGGGCCCTGCGTGAACCCGGGAAGAATGGGTTTGGTGTCGGGTCCGGCGACGACGAGGTTGTTGACGGCACTGACCATCGTTGGCTTGTCGTTGCGCGCCGAGTAGAAGTGCAGCGCGGAGGCACCCGGATTGTAAATCAGGTTGTTCACCACGATAGCGGATGCTCCCGCCGAGACCACCGGGTTGCGCCAGCGGTTGCTCATCAAAATGCTGTTCTGCACGAGGATGTCCTTGGTCAGCGGGCCGACCAGAACCCCCATGCTGTGCTTCCCCTTCGGATGGATCGAATTGAACAGACCCTCCGCAACGATGGTGTTCTCGATGGCAATATCGTGAGAGCCCTGGCCATAGACCGCGATGCCTTCATCGATCGACCAAGCCACAGAAACATTGCGAACGACGATGTTGTAAGCCGGCTTGCTTCCATCCTTGCTGCCGTCGATGGAGATTCCGTCGCGATTGCCCGCAGGCGAACGGTCCGGCAGTGCGCCAACCCTGACTCGCAGGTGGCGCACGAATATGTCGTGTCCGCGCAGCCGCAAGCTGTCGCCCATGAGACTGATGCCGGGTGATGGCGCGGTTTCGCCGACGATGGTCACGAAGGGGCCGCGTACTACCAGTTCGCGCTCCAGCCAGATCTCTCCTCCGACCTTGAATACGATCTTGCGCGGGCCTGCGGCCTCGACTGCCTCGCGAAGGCTTCCGGTCCCGTGATCCGCCAGCGTTGTTACCTCGATGACACGTCCGCCATCGCCGCCCGAGGTCAGTTCGACCGGTGCAAGGCCATTCCCGCGGGCAAGGTCTTCGACCTCTCGTGCCGATTGATGAGACGGTTTTTGCGCGCTGGCCGCGACGTTCCACCCGCCGACAAGAACCAACGTTAACAGCAGCCCGACCCACAACGACGTGGAGCGGGGAACCTTCGGGCAGCTCAGGCCAGACGCACCTGCCGGTTTCTCTCCGCGACGAATCACGGAATCTGGGACCGGGCCTTGGCGAGCCAGGCGAAGGGGCCCGCGACGAAATTGATATAGGCCTTGCGTAGTGGAGTAAGGCCCGTCTCCCAGCTGTGGTCGACCTTGATCGTGCTGACGCTCGTCGCCCGGCTCCGGTTGCCGCTGATGTTGTGCCTGTCGGCGTGGGCCCAATCGAGTTGGCGCGCCTCGAAATCCAGACCGAGCTTCGGCATGATCGAACGCAGCCATTCTTCGGGAGTGGAAGCGATCTGTTCGTATGTAGTGAAGATCGTTTCCGCCTTCTGGGCCTGACGGGTCATTGCCAGAGTGTCGAGCGCGTTACGTACGGCATGGCGGTAGGGGCCGCGGCCTGAGCGCTTCATGTGCGAATAAACTTGCCCCCCCGGATTACGCACCAGGTGCACGATGGTCACAGGTGCGAAATCGGCGTCCAGCAGGGCGCGAAGACGTGCCGGTTGCTTGCTCGAATCCACCAGCAGCGTCGCGCCGGTCTCTGCGGCCACAGCGTCGAACAACAGCTTGTTGTCACGGGCGAACGTCGCGGGGTCGTTCGACGCAGTGTCGAGCTCCCGCAAGCTCATCCCCGAGGCCTCTCGGACGCCCGCGTCGACTTTGGGCCAGAACGTGCACTGCCAGATGTCTGGAGCGCCGCAGGTGCAGGCATTGCCAAGCGCCGTCTTGTGCGATATTTCGAGTTGTAGCTGCGCGTACGAGCGCAGCTTCCACGGCTCACCCAGACAGAACGACGCGCTATGCGCCCCGAGAAGGGTTCCGCACAGTGTCGATCCGCTGTGCGGGAGGCTCATGATGTACGCAATGCGATAGGACATTAGACGCTTTCCGAAGCTTAGGGAGAAATATCATTCCGCAATGCAAAATGGCAAGACCTATCGGCGGAACTCAGAGGGAAAGTAGCTGATGTCCGCGGATATGATATGTTATCTCAAGTTAATACGAGAACAATATTCTTGAGTTAAGAATGTTGCCAGCGGTGATACTTCGAAATGGATACTAATCAGACAACCCCCAAGTGAATTCTTGGCTGGCGATGGCGCGCAACTCCGCATTGGCGGGTTCGAAGAACCGCCGCAGCCGGTCGCGGTCCGACGCTTGCATTTCCGGCTTTCCCCGTGTGCTATTCTGCCAATGTGGCTTCATCGCTGTCGTGTTCGGCAAACCCAGGAAGTCGACGACACGACCGAACATCTCTAGCGGATTCCGTTGCATATCCTCCGCCTGCAGAATCAGGAACCGGTCGCGTGGGAAATGCTCGAACCATCGCGCCAATTGCCGCGCGTAGATGCCTCTCGTCTGGTACGCTTGGTAGCGGTGGGCATGGCTAAGATAGCGCGGATTCGCTAAAATGCGATCTTCCTCGCCCCGCAACCGGGAGGCCTCCGCCTCAAGCGCCTCCGAGAACTCAAGCGGCTCCAGTCCGCGCTGCCGAGAGTGCATGTATTCCGACCACGCGCGCTCCACGGGATCGCGCAGAAGGGCGATGAACCGAGCATCAGGAAGCAGCGCCTTGACCCGCGCTGGTACGGCCGGATGAAAGAGATAATACGGACTCGCCTCGATATTAAGCACAGGCGCTCCGGGCTTCGCCGGTTTGAAGAACGACCTATACCAGTTGGGGCCCAGATGGTGCTTCAGGTCGAAATAGTGCACTTCCTTGCGTGCCGCGGCCGCGATCTGCGGATGATGGATCATGTTATAGTAGAGCCATGTGGTCCCAGCCCGTTTCGCGCCTATGATCAGGCAGTCCGGCAGGGGATTGTTCGGCGACGTGAAAAGTCGGTTGCGCAGATTGATTGCCCGATCGATCTGCTCGTGCAGCAGGCGACGGTAGCGCGGAGTCAACAGACGCCGCTTTATGGTGGGTTCGACCGGAATGAATGGGTCGGGTGGGCTCGTCATGGCGATACCATAGCGCCATTGTTTCGACGCTGCATCTCGAAATTCCCGCAAGCCGCCCGGGCTGGCGGGGACCACATCACTTGGCTATACAGGAGGGGGGCGGGCAAGGGATAAACATGACTTTCCAATCTATGGACAATGGCGCGCATGCGGCCTGACCCGAAAGAATTTCCATCGTCGGCCGCCGAAGGACGCAATGAAAAGTGCCCCGGAATGCGCATCGCCTTCGTCGTCTCGTTCTGGTCGCTCGGCGGTGCGCCCGAGGTCGCCGCGCGCGTCGCCAGGGCGCTGCAGTCTCGTGGGCACGAGGTCGAGGTCTTGTATCTCTACCGCAGGACCGACCATCCTCTACCGCCCGGCCCTTGCCGGTTGCTGGTCGACGGGGATGTGTCCCGTTCGCCGGGTTATGTCGCGTTGCCCTCGCTGCTGTTGAAGGCGCTTCGCCGCTTCCGTCCCGACACGGTGATCAGCTTCTCCCCGCTTGCCCATGTGCTCGGGCAGACTGCGGCGGCGCTGACCGGCGTGACCGGGCGGGTGGCCGCGCACCGGGTGGTCTGCTCGGAATACTCTCTGGCGCTGCGTGTGCTGGACAGGGTCCTGGGCACCATCGGAATCTATACCGGCATCGTCGCGGTCTCGAAGGCCGTCGAACACTCGGTCGCCCTCTATCCATCATCATACCGCCGGCGGGTCCGGATCATCCATAACGGGGTCAGCCGCGTGCCCAGTCCGATCAGCCGCCGGGAGGCGCGAGCGGCATTCGGCCTACCAGAGGAAGAGGGCCTCGTGCTGGCCGTGGGCCGCCTTGCGGATCAGAAGAATTATCCGTTGCTGATCGATGCGATCTCGCGGCTGGAGCGAACGCACCTGGTGGTGGCCGGCACCGGCCAGCGGCGCGAGGCGCTCGAGCGGCACGCCGCCGAACTCGGCATGCCGGACCGGCTGCACCTGCTAGGCCATCTGTCCACCCAGGGCCTTTCGGACCTTTTTCGGGCCTGCGACGTTTTCGCCCTTGCCTCGCTTTACGAGGGCCAGAGCAACGCGCTGCTCGAAGCGATGGCCGAGGGCATGCCCATCATCGCCAGCGACATCCCCGAGCAGGTCGAAACGCTGCGCGGCCCGGACGGTCGGGACGCTGCCATTCTGTTGCCGGTCGGTGATGCGGCGGCATGGACCCGGGCTATCCATGCGCTGCTGGGCGACGCTGATCTCCGCGCCTCGCTGGGCGCGGCGGCACTCGAGCGCTCCCAGTATTTTACGACCGACAGGATGGTGGACTCCTTCGAGGCCGCTGCATGCGGCGACTGATCAAATGCGGCGATCTTGCGTGCGCGGTCTTTCATGCCGGGCGGCGTGAGCGTATGAATAGGCGTCGTTGGGCAAATTGCGCGATCGGTGCGTGTCGGCCGTGGGAAAACAAACAGAGTTGACGCAAACGGTCCCACTTTGGGAGCGGATTTTTGTCGTGGTGGTCTTCGTGACAGCCTGCCGGGCTTTTGTCTCGTTGCAGGGCCTGTTCGGCGGCAATCATAGGGGCACTTCCGAATTGGGCGACAGCTCTCCCGCCCGCTTCGCCTGGCTGGCCATTCTCTACGGCATCGGGCTGGTGCTGCTGGTCGCGCATCACCACCGGGAAATCCTCAAGCTGGTGTCGCAGAACAAGCTGCTCGTTTTGGTCATCGCCTACATCCTGTTGTCTACGACCTGGGCGTTCGATCCGAACGCGTCGCTGAGGCGCGCCGCCGCCTTCGGACTGACGGCGGCTTTTTGCGCTTATCTGGCACTGAGATACTCACCTCTGGACATCCTCAAGCTGGCCGGATGGAGTCTGCTAGTAGTCGCGGTGCTCAGCCTGGTCTCCGCGGTGCTGTTTCCCGAATTCGGCCTCGAGCTGTACGGTCGCAAAATGGGCTGGTGGAAGGGCATCTGCGGCATCAACACCGCCTTCGGCCGCTTTATGGCGCTGGGCATACTGGTCATATGGTGCCTGCGGCGGGCCGACTGGAGGCTGCAGCGTTTCGACGTGCTCGTGTTTGGCCTGTTCCTCCTGTGCACTTACCACGCCCACGCCGCCTCGTCGCTCGCGGCGGTGTTCGGCGCCTTTTGTAGCATCCTCGCCATCTGGTCCAGGTCCGTGTTCAACATCGAGCTGGCGCCGAAGGTGCTCATCGGCACCTTGGTCGGGCTGGTGCTGCTCGCGACCGTTCCGTTCTATTTCGGCGACGTGCTGTTGCTGCTGGGCCGCGACGAAACCCTGACCAACCGCGTGTTCATCTGGCGTGCCGCTTTCGAACAGGGATGGCACAATCCGATCTTCGGCGTCGGCTATAGTTCGTTCTGGATCGAGGGCAACGCGGCGTCGGCCTTCCATAACATGTTCGGCAGCGCCAACACCGAGGTCGGCAACGGCCACAACGGCTATCTGGACGTCTGGCTGGAGCTGGGCTTCGTGGGCCTGGGCCTGCTACTGCTGCTGATGGTCCAGGCCTTAACCCGTGTCATCCGGTACCTGGCCGTCAGCGGCGAACCCTTCGCCGAGTTCTATGGCGGCCTGCTGGTGTTCATCGTGATCTACAGCATCGCTGAAAAGGTGATCTTTGTGCACTCGGAGTTCACCTGGATGATGTTCATGACCGGACTGATGGTGCTTCGCTGGCGCCACGGGATGGCGACGCACAAAGAGAACGTCCGTCCGGAGTGGGACGGCGCCTTGCCGAACATATCGCGGCGCGTCCCGTAGGGCGCTGTTATTCGGGTCGTCGCCGGGTGCGGGTGGCGATCAGATACAGCGCGTGCGGGTTCGTCGTCAGATATCGCCAGATCAGGTATTTCGGCCCGAACACCATGCGGTGAAGCCATTCCAGGCCGGCTTCCTGCATCCAGAGTGGCGCACGCGCGTAGTCGCCTGTCAGGTAGTGGAAGCAGCCGCCGCAGGTGATTATCCATCCGGCGCGGATCCGGCTGCGGTTGCGCACGCAGAACCTCTGCTCCAGGGGTTTGCCCAGGCCGACCCAGACGACGTCGGCGGCGGACTCGTTGATCTGTGCGCAGACCTCGTCCTCGTCCTCGAAATAGCCATGGTGGCGGCCGGCGATGGTAATGCGGGGATAGAGCTCCTGCAGCCGCTCCGCCGCCGCCCTGTTGATCTCCTCGGTCGAGCCCAGCAGGAAGAACCGCAGTCCGCCCGCCTCCGACCCGACCTTCGCCGCGTGATGGATGAAGTCGGTGGTCGCGGTGCGCCCGGGGATCGGCGCGTGCGTCAGCCGCGAGGCCCCGACGATCACGCCGCCATCAGCATGGATGATATCGGCCTTCAGCAGGTCGTCGCGGAAATTCGTGTCCAGCGCCGCCGTGGACAGAGTATGGCCGTTGGTGGAAAACACCATAGTCGGCCAGCGGTCCGGATCCTGGCGGTGCGCCACGCAGTCGGACACCATGCGATCGGCCAGTCCGTCCAAGCCCAGAACCGCCGTGCGCACGCCGCCGATAAGGATATGCCGCACCGATTGCCGGGTGACGGGATCGCCGGTACTTGTTCTCGTAGGCACTCGGTTCCTCGCTGGCCGCCGATCGAGCGCGTTATACCAGCGGCGGCCGCAGGCAACAATCCTACTCACCCGTCGAGGGTCTCGCCGGAGCGGTAATGCCGGACGACATTCAGGCCGAGCCTGAACGAGTGCCGACCTGCCGGAAAAAGCCAAGCGGTACTCCAGACAATAGCATAGGAAAGGACCAGCCCCATCGGCAAAGCGATCCAGCGGGAAATTCCCTGAACGTTTGCAAGGGCAACCAGCGTCGCTGCGGCAAGCACCATTCCCGGGAGTAGGAACAGAAACGTGCGTCCGATGTCGGACATCTTGATGTATGACCAGCGTGTGACGGTAATTACCTGAAAGGGCAGAAGCAGGAGCAGAAAAGCGCCGGCATAGGCGGTGGCAACTCCCAGCCCTCCCCAGGGAAGACCCGCCGCAAATGAACCGATCAACACGCTAGTCTTGAACATTGCCCATGTCCTGAACTCGCGGCCGCGGCCCTCGGCAATATAGAGCCACTCGATCATTATTGTCTGGAATCGCACCAGCGTGGCGACGCCGAAGGCCTGGAAAATCGGAATGACGGGGTCCCAAGCGTCGCCGTAGACCAGAGGAATCAGCAGATGCGCCATCACGAAGGCGAATATCACGCCTGGAACCGCCGCGAGCAGTACCAGCCGCATCATGCCCAGCACCCATCGTCGATAAAGTTCCGGCCTATCGATCAATCTGGCGAACACGGTTGGGACCATGCCGGACAACGGCGATGTGATTAGGCTCGTCGGCGCGACCATCAGCCGGAAAGCGCGGTCGTAGTAGCCCAGCACCACTTCGCCCCACGCCTTTCCGATCATCACCGAATCGGCGTTGGCAGCCATGTAAGTGAGAAATCGGCCCGTTGCCATGTTGCCGCCGAAGCCTACCATGTCCCGCACGTCTGTCTTCCGGTCGGGCAGCCCCGGCCGCCAGCCGCTGAACAGCCACGACAGCATGGTTCCGGCGATGCTTCCGGCGATCGGGATGGCGATCAGCGCCCAGTAGGTCCGCCACTCGACGGCGATGAAGATGCCGACGCACAGGCCGAACAGCGTGGCGGACAGCTTGATGAAGCCGACGCGGGCGAATTGCAGGCGCCGGATCTGTACAGCCCGCTGCAGCGATCCCAGGCCGTTGAATACGAACAGGCTGCAATAGACCGCCGCCGCCAAGCTCAGCTCCGGCCGGCCGTAGAGCAGGCCGACCAGCGGGGTCAATGCCAGGAACACCAGCATCAGGGCCAGGTGGAACGCCAGCGACACCCAGAACATGTTGGACAGGTGCTCACGGGTCAGGTCCCTGCGCTGCAGCACGGCTTGTCCGAGCCCCAGGTCGCTGAACACCCCGATTGCCACCATTAGCGGTGCGACCATGGCGGCCAGGCCGAAGTCCGACGGCATCAGTAGCCGCGCCAGGATCACGGTCGAGGCGATCTGCAGCACAATCAGGCCCGCTTGGCTGACCGCGAGGCCCATGCCGCCGCGGAAGGACTTCCGCTTCACTGAGCCGATATCGTCGTCGAACGCCAGTCCATCGTCGGAGTCGCCGGGTTTTCGCAACGGACCGCATCCCATCGTTCGCGCTAGTTCGCCAGCATGGCATACATCGGCAGCCGACCTGCACGCAATCCTATCGCCATTCGAGAACGACGCGTTTTGACTTGGCAGTGAGGACGTTTTGAACGTAAAATGCCCCAGGGCAAAAAGTAGGCACAGACGAGGGCATCGCGCGTGCTTCAGGTGGGCAAAGAGTGGGGCGTTATCACCGGCGGAGCGTCAGCTCGGTCAACGGGTTTCCGTTGGACTGCGAGGATGATCGAGTTCGCGGCCATGGCTGGCGATGTCGTCATCATCCTCGCGGCCGCGATCATGGCCTCGCAGCTGAGGTTCGACGAACTGGAACTGGCGCCGAACTACCTCTTCCCTGTGTTCCTGGGCGCGATCCTGTCCGTCAACATCTTCCGGTGGCGCCAGCTCTATTCTCTCGAAACTTATGCCAAGCGCGCCCAGCAGACCGTGATGCTGATCGGCGCCCAGCTGCTGGTGACCCTCATCCTGCTGGGCATCGGGTTCGGTTCCAAGACCTCGGCCGACTTCTCCCGCATATGGTTCACCCTTTGGATGACCATCAGTTCGGTCGGGCTGATCGGATGGTTCTTCGTCCGCGCCGGGTTCGTGCGCGCGGCCCAGGCCAAAGGCGCGCTCTGCGACCGGCTGCTGCTGGTGGGCGATGCCGAACGGATCGCCAGCTTCACCGTCTGGCTCGAAGTCAAGAACTCGCGCATGCTCAAGGTGCTCGGCGTGGTTTCCGTGGGTGACCAGCTGCCGACGCCGGTTGACGGCTGTCCCGTGCGGGCCGGCGTGGAGCATCTGGCCGACCTGGCGGAGGCGCTATCGCCGGACCGTGTCGTGCTGCTATTCAACTGGCGCGAGCCCGAGATCATCGATCGCTGCGTCACGTCGCTCCGCAGCCTTGCGCTCGACGTGGACCTGATGCTGCCTAGGCTGGGTCACGAATGGATCGGGCGGCCCATCGCCACGTTGGGCGGCCTGCCGGCGATGAATTTGATGCGCAGCCCGCTATCCATGCATGGGCGGCTCATCAAGCTGGGCGCGGACTATCTGGTGTCCATCATCCTGCTGCTAACCGTGCTGCCGTTGCTGGTCGCCGTCGCGATCCTGATCAAGCTCGATTCGCGGGGACCGGTGTTCTACATGCAGCGGCGGATCGGGTTCCAGGGCCGCGAGTTCTCGATCATCAAGTTCCGCACCATGTACACCGACGGCGAAGCCGGCTTCAGGCAGGCCACGAGGGGCGACCCGCGGATCACCCGGATCGGACGGCTGCTGCGCGCCTCGAGCATCGACGAACTGCCGCAGCTGCTGAACGTGCTGCGCGGCGACATGTCGCTGGTCGGTCCGCGCCCGCACGCGGTCTGCATGAACGCCGAGTTCGCCGTCCAGATCGATGACTACCTGGCGCGCCATAAGATCAAGCCCGGCATCACTGGCTGGGCGCAGGTGAACGATGCCCGCGGCGAAACCCGGTCGATCGAGGACATGCAGCGCCGCGTCGCCTACGATCTCGCCTATGTGGACAACTGGTCGCTGTGGCTGGATGTGCAGATCATCCTGCGCACGGCATCCGTGGTGCTGTTCCACAAGAACGCTTACTAGGCGCTTCAGACTCTGTACCGACACGACCTGGTGGAATGCCGAGGCCCAGCCGTGATTCAACGAGATGGCTTCTCGTTGTTCAGCCAGTTATCGAGATTGCGCCCAGTAAAGTCTGAAAGCAGTTCCACTTCGTCGGCATAGAACGCAGCGAGCCTTGTCCGAATGCCGTCATCGAAGGGAGGATAGGTTAGGCTACTAGAGACGGCGCGCAGCAGCGTCCTTCCCAAAGGCGAACTTCTCAACGACTTCCCTACCCCGCGACGCCAGCGTTCCGAGCGCATGAAGGCGCCTAGCAATTTGTTGTAGACTGGCTTGATACCATGCGATTTTCTCGCATTGTATCGAAACTTCACGCTTGCACTGTCAAACGTGTGAGGTGCGGCAAGGAATTTACTGATGTCGCTTAGCAACTCGATCGGCCGCGCGCTGATGTCGTCATGGATGGCGATGTGCAACCTCTCGCGCGGGAAGCGCTCTAGGAATCGACCAAGCTGCTGAGTGTAGAGGCCATTTTCGAGAATCTCGCGTGCCCGCGCATTGGCAGGGTCCAATTCCCGGTTGATGTCGGCACTCACCAAACCACGATCCAGCCGCATGCAGTAGCCTGAATAGGCGCGCTCGACGGGGTTGCGGAGGATTGCCAGCAATTTCACATTGGGCAATTCTCGAAAAATCCGCGCGGGAGCGCGGGGATCGGTCATATAAGTGTTAGAGCGTTCGCCAGCCACCTGTCCGGGTTGACGGTCGGCGAAGAAACCCGAGTACCACTCGATGGACTTCCTTTCGTAGTAGCGGCTGAAATAGTGGATTTCAGCAGGAGGGACGAAGAAACTGGGATTTTTGCCGAGATTGTTGGCGAGCCAACTGGTGCCGGATTTAGCGGCGCCAATAATGATAAAATCCAGCATGTATCCTCCTACGCTATTTAACGGCATTGCAGGCGATACGGGCGGTCAATGGAACGGTCCGCCTCGTCAGACCGCTCAAGACCAGCCCCCGGAATGCCCTTGATAGCTCAGGAGACTAGATCATCCCGCGGCCGGGTGGAATCACCGGAATGTGGAAAATTCGGCCGGGTGTCGCCGGTCCCCGGCCTGCTTGAACGCGGCGCAAACAAATGCCCGCCCGGCAGGTGCCGGGCGGGCGATCGTGTCTTCCGGCTCAGAAGCGGACGCTGATGAACACTTCGCTGCCGTCGTCCCGGTAGTCCGGACGGTACCAGGTATCGCCGTAGCGGTAATACAGGTCGCCGTCACGATACTCGGTTTCATAGCCGTCGGGCAGGTACTCCACCGCCAGGCCATCGGGCGGCGCCACGACCTGATACTGGCCGTAGCGCGCATCCCATACATAGTAGGTGCCGTAGTAATAATAGTAGGGCTGGCCGTCGTAGTAGATCGTGCTGTAGCCGATCGGCAGGCTCGCCAGCAGTGCGCCGAACGGCGCCGTCACCACGGTGTATCCGGCCGACCCGCGGGCGTAATACAGGCCCTCATAGTAGTAGTAGTCGCGGTAGCCTACCCGCAGCGGGCGATAGCCGCGCGGCAGGTAGCCGATCGAGAAGCCCGGGCGGTACCAGTCATAGCTCCGATGCGGCGCCCGGTGCCAGACCCAGCCGTGATCGTGCCGGTTGCGCTCGTACCAGCGGCGCTCCCAGGTGCGACGGTCGTGGCGCCAGTCGTTGCGGTCGTTCCGCCAGTGGTCGTGGCGCCAGTCGTTGCGGTTGTCGCGGGCTTCCCGCCGATCACCGCGATCCTCGCGGCGATCCTGCTTGTAGTCCCGCCTGTCATCACGGCGTTCCTCGCGGTAGTCCCGCTTGTCTCCTTTGTCCCAGGTGCCGGCGCGCCGCTCTTCATGCCGGTCGGCGCGATCCTCGCGACGATCCTGCTTGTAGTCCTGCCTGTCGTCGTGGCGTTCCTCGCGATACTCCCGCTTGTCTCCTTTGTCCCAGGTGTTGCCATACCGGTTGCGATCGTCGGCGCCACCCTGCTGCCAGTTGTTCCGGTTGCCGTCGGTGCCGCGATTGTTCTGCCAGTCCCGGGCTGCGTCACGCTGCGACGGGCTCTGCTGCTGGGGCTGCTGGATGTAGTTCCGCGGCCGGTCCTGCTGCTGCTCGTAGGTGCGCCTGTTGTCATTGCCGCGGTTGTTGTCGTTGCCGCGGCCGTTCTGCCAGTCGCGGGCGGCATCGCGCTGCGACGGACTCTGCTGCTGCGGTTGCTGCCACTGTTGCTGTTGCGGCTGCTGCCACTGTTGCTGCTGCTGGCCGCCACCGCGGGGATTACGATCGCTCCTGTCCTGATGGCGCTCGGCCTTTTCCTGCTGGCGTTCCTGCTTCTGGCGCTGTTTCTCTTCGTCGTCGCGGGCAAAGGCCGCCGACGATCCCAGAAGCAGCGCGCAGGCCGTGCCCGATATCAGCGCAGTCTTGAGGGTGGACGTTAAACTCCTTCGCATCGGTCTCTCCCTGGCGGGTTGAAGGTGGAAGCCGGGCGGACTTTTCTCGTGTCCCGGCGTCACCCATGCATTGCAGTCTGGTCCGTGGGTGCTGAACCCGAAATGAACCGATGATGGCCGATTCATGGCACGGCGATTTCAACGGAACCCCTTGCTGTGCCGCCGCGTTCTTTCACCGATCCCGGCAACCGGGGACGGACCGACAAAGTTCCGGACAGCACCGTGGAATTTTCCCCGTTTGGTCAATGCGATGCAAGGGGTCCTGTCACGGCGCCACATGAAGGACCAGCCATGATTACATTGCCTGCCTTGCCTTACGACTATGACGCGCTGGAGCCGTGCATTTCGCAGCGGACGCTCACGCTGCATCACAAGAAGCATCACGCCGCCTATGTCGACAAGACGAACGAACTGATCGAGGGAACCGCGCTTGCCGGCGCAGATCTGGAAACGATTATCCGGCAGACACATGGGGACGAAAGCCACAAGCAGCTGTTCAACCAAGCCGCGCAGGCCTGGAATCACGGATTTTACTGGCATTCGCTGTCGCCGGACGGCGGCGGTAAACTAGGCGCCGCGTTCGACTCGCTGCTGGCCGACGGCTTCGGCGGCTTCGATGGGCTGCGCGACTCGCTGGTAGAGGCGGCAGTCGGCCATTTTGGCAGCGGCTGGGCGTGGGTGACGCTGGAAGGCGGCGCGCTGCGCATTCGTGACACCCACGACGCGGTCCCGCCGTTCTGCGAGGGCGACGCCGTGCCGCTCCTGTGCATCGACGTGTGGGAGCACGCCTACTACCTAGACTACCAGAATGTGCGCCCCGACTATGTAAAGGCGGTGATCGACGAATTGCTCAACTGGGAGTTCGCCGCCGCCAATCTGCGCGCGGCGCGGCGCTGACCGACGGTCACGCGGCGCGCGCTTGCGGCACGCCCGCAACGCCGTCGAGGCGGTCGCGCAACTTCTCCCGCGCACGGAATAGGCGGGATTTCACCGTACCGGTTCGCAGCTTGAGCAATGCGGCGGTACTCTCGTAGGACCGTCCCTCGACGGCAATCATATAAAGGATCTGGCGGTCGCGGTCGGGCAGCGACTTGAACGCGCGGGTAAGGTCGCGCATCTCGAGCGCGTCCTCCTGCCGTCCATTGACTCGCAGCTCGCTGTGCCAATCCTCCAGCTGCACGCTGATTCCCCGGCGATTGCGGCACCGGAGACCGCTGATGAACTCGTTGTGTATGATGGTGAACAGCCAGCTGCGAAGATTGGTGCCGCGCTGAAACAGCTCGAACCGGCGGATTGCGCGCTCCAGGCAGGTCTGAACGATATCATCGGCCTCATCCGCATTTCGGGTCAGCGACTGTGCGTAGCGCTTCAGGGCGGGAATATGCGCTTCCAGGTTGGCTGCGTCCGTGGCGGTCAGAGTCGACATGATGAATGTCCTTGAACGGTTCAGCATGACGAAGATGTTGGGGGCCCTCAGATACCTTTCAACCCAACAGGCTTATGAACACGTGTCAATGACACAATATGTCGAGAATATGGCGATATTGGTACAATAACAAATCCATGTTGTCGAACTATAATATTTAATATTAATGGGCATGATGCGGATATTAATCTGGTCCTAATCATTGAAATGGACGCGCCTGGGAGGAATTCAGGACGACGATCCGTATGGATATCATGTCATTTTTGCTGCGATCCGTCCGGATTTTGGCTGAACCCCGCGCGATCCCTGGGTGTGTGCGATCCGGCGATGGCGTGGCCATGTGCGCTCAAAGTTGGCCGGGAACCAAAAAGCAGCTTCGGCTCATGACGAATTCGGGTAACGTGGCGCGGCAGTTAACAATAAGCACGAATGACGGAAAACTGGGGAGATAGCAGTCTGGTGCGACCTGTGCACCGTCGCCGCACCGTGCGCATCGCCCTGCTCGTGCTGGGTCCGCTCGTCGCGCTGGCCGTCGCCGGCTATTTCTATGCTACCGGCGGGCGCTACGTGACCACCGACAACGCCTATGTGCGCGCGGGCATGGTGTCGGTGGCGGCCAATGTGAGTGGCGAGATCGTCCAGATCATGGTCCGCGAGAACCAGGTCGTTAAGGCCGGCGACGTGCTGTTCCAGATCGATCCGGAGCCGTTCGAGATCGCCGTGGCCGAGGCCGAGGCCGAATTGGCCGAGACCAGGCTCGACGTGGAGTCGCTGAAGGCCAAGCTGGACATGAAACGTTCGGAGCTGGCGACGTCGTCGTCGGACGTGGAGTACCAGCAGAGCGAGTTCGGCCGGTATTCCCGGCTCGCCCAGTCGAACACGATCTCGCGGGCCAAGCTGGAGGAGGTCGAACACCGGCTTACCGAGGCCCGCAACCGCGCCGCGACCGCCAGGCGCGACATCGACACGGTCATTGCCGAGCTTGGCGCTGGCGGCACGCCCGACAAGTATCCCAAGGTGCTTAAGGCCCGGACCCAGCTGGAGGAGGCCAGGCGCAACCTGCGCAACACGACGGTCCGCACGCGCGTCAACGGCATCGTCGCCAAGACCGGCCTGCAGCCCGGCGAATATGTGACCGCGGGGCAGACCATGTTCCCGCTGATGGCAACCGACTCGATGTGGATCGAGGCCAACATCAAGGAAACCGACCTCACCCATGTGCGCCCCGGCCAGAAGGCGACGCTGGTGATCGACACCTACCCCGACCGGGAGTTGCAGGCGGTGGTGTCGGGCATCTCGCCGGCGGCGGGCTCGGAATATTCGGTATTGCCGGCGCAGAACGCCACGGGCAACTGGGTCAAGATCACCCAGCGCGTGCCGGTGCGCCTCGAACTGACCGGCGATCCGCGCGGCGTGCCGCTGCGTGCCGGCATGAGCGCGAACGTGTCCATCGACACCGGCCGCAAGCGCGGCCTTCCGTTCGGCGGCTAGTGTCCGCCGCCGTTCCAGCCGCGGCGCCGGGCCAGCCGTTCAGGCTGGGCTTCCGCAACACCATGGTGGTGGTGTTCATCATGATCGGCGCCACCATGCAGTCGATCGACGGCACCATCTGCAATGTGGCGTTGCCCTACATGCAGGGAACGCTCGCCGCCACGATCGACCAGATCGCCTGGGTGCTGACCAGCTACATCGTCGCCTCGGCGGTGGGCACGCCGCTGGTTGGCTGGCTGGCGGCACGGATCGGACAGAAGAAGGTGCTGCTCGCCTCGCTTGCCGGCTTCACGGTTACGTCCGTGCTGTGCGGGATCGCCGCGACGCTGGAACAGATGGTGCTGTTCCGCGCGCTGCAGGGCCTGTCGAGCGCGGCGCTCCTGCCGCTCGCCCAGGCGGTGATGATGCGCATCTACCCGCGCGAATACTTCGCCAAGGCCATGGCGATCATCGGCGTCGGCATGATGATGGGTCCCATCCTGGGGCCTACCGTCGGCGGCTACATTACCGAGGTCGCCAACTGGCGATGGGTGTTCCTGGTCAACGTGCCGCTCGGCCTGATCTCCATGGCCGGCGTCTGGGTGTTCCTCGACGAGTACCAGTCGAGCACCGACACCCATTTCGACATCTTCGGCTTTGCCATGCTGATCATCGGCATCGCCTGCTTCCAGCTCATGCTGGATCGGGGCGAGACCGTGCAGTGGTTCGAATCGACCGAGATCAAGATCTATGCGGGCCTGGCGGCGCTGTCGTTCTATATGTTCGTGGTGCAGATGGTCACGGCGGCCAAGCCGTTCGTCAGCCGCGCCCTGTTCCTCGACCGCAACTTCATCACCGGCTCGGTGCTGTTCGTGGTGGTCAGCTCCAACATGTACATCACCGTCGCGTTGCAGCCGCCCATGCTGCAGAACGTCATGGGCTATCCGGCGCTGACCGTGGGCTACGTGCTGGCACCACGCGGCGTCGGCACCATGATCGGCATGATCCTGTCGGCCAGGCTGATGAACCGCATCGACGTCAGGTGGATCGTCATCGCCGGCCTGGCGCTCGCGGCGCTGGGCCTCTGGGATCTGTCGCGGCTGTCGACCCAGATCAGCCAGTGGGACATCGTGAGGTCTGCGTCGATCCAGGGCCTCGGCCTTGGCCTGGTCTTCGTCCAGCTCAACACCATCGCCTTCGCCAGCCTGCCGCGCCACCTGCATGTGGAGGCCGCCACCATGTTCAACCTGACCCGCGCCATGGGCACGTCGGCGGGACTGTCGATCGGCGTGGCGCTGCTGTCCCAGTACACCCAGCTCAACCACGCTGAACTCAGCCAGTTCATCTCGCCCTACTATGAAAGCTGGCGCCTGGCGGGAACGGGAATGCCCGAGAGTTTCGCGGCGCTTACCGATCCCCGGTCGCTGGAGATTCTCAACCACGAGGTGACCCGTCAGGCGATGATGATCAGCTTCGTCAACAGCTATCACTGGCTGATGCTGTCGGCGCTGGTGGCGATCGTGCTGATGCTGTTCGTGCGCATCCCGCGCGCCATGCCGTCTTCGGGCGCAAACCAGACGGCGCACGCCGAATTCTGAAGACAGCAGGCGCTCTTTCCCGCGAGAAAGTCGCGCTGGACCTTTGCCCCGCCGCGTCCGAAAAATTCGCAGCGTTTAGACGGGATTACCATGGCCGGGCCCGCGCTGGCGGGCCATTCTGGGATTTACTTTTCAGGCGCGCCACATAGACTGCGCGACTCGAACGACACCCATTTTCATGAGAGACCAATACATGGCGACCGCCGCGACCAAGGATTCAGAACGCAGCCTCCCGCTGTTCTACAAGAAGCCGGAAGTGCTCCGCGCCGACAAGCACAAGAACATCAGCCTTGATCCCGAGGTGAAGTTCGATTTCGCGCGCACGGCCAACTCGTTGCCGATCAACGCCGCGGAAATGCCGCGTGCCGTGCGTCACTATCCGATCGTGTTTACCGACACGGTCAACCCGTTCCCCGTCGCCGTCGTCGGACTGCGCCAGGGTTCGAACCTGTTCATCGAGAAGGACGGCAGCTGGGCCAAGGGCATCTACGCGCCGGCCTATGTGCGCCGTTTTCCATTCGTGTTCATGCGCAATGCGAACTCGCAGACGCTGACGCTGTGCATCGAACGCAACTCGTCCCGGGTGATGGAGAACCGCGACAATCCCTTCTTCATCGACGGCAAGCGCACCGACGTGACCCAGAACGCGCTCAAGTTCTGCCAGGCCTACGAGGTCGAGCACCAGAAGACCGCCGAGGTCTCGAGGCTGCTTGCCAAGCACGACCTGTTCACCAGCAATCGCGGCACGTTCACGCTGGAGAGCGGCGAGAAGGTCTCGCTCACCGGATTCAAGCTCGTCGACGAGAAGAAGGTCAACGACCTGCCTACCGCCGCCTTCGAGGAACTGCGCGCCGCCGGAGCGGTGCCGGTCATCTATTGCCACCTGCTGTCGATGCATAGCTGGCAGAACCTGATCTCCCGCGAGGACGCCAAGGGCATCTGATCCGCCCTCAACCGGCTGGAATGGCGCGGGGCCGCATCGCAGGGTGCGGCCCCGTTGCCGATCTGGACGCCGGAGTTGTTTCAGCGAGTGGCTCCGCCACTCTGGCATTGACGAGCACCAAGGCGCTTCCACCTTGGCTGAAAGCGCTTCAGCGAACCTGACCGCCATCGACCACGATGGTGGCGCCGGTCACGAAGCTGGCCCGGTCCGACGCCAGCCACAACGCTGCGTCCGCGATCTCCTCGACCCTGCCGAAGCGCTTGAGCGCGACTTCACGGTCGATCCAGCGCTGCCACGATTCCGGCCGGCTGGCGGTGATCTTCTCCCATCCCCCGCCCGGGAACAGGATGTTGCCCGGCGCAATCGCGTTGACGCGGATGCCGTCCTTGCCCACCAGCTTGGCCATGGCGCAGGCGGCGTGGTTGATCGCCGCCTTGGTGGCCGCGTAGGGAATGGCGGTGCCCATGGCGTCGACGCCGGCGATCGACGAGATCATGATCACGTTGGCTCCGTCCCGGTCTCCGGGCGCGCGCTCCAGCATGCGTTTGATGGCGTCGCGGGCCAGGAACATGGAGCCGGTGAGGTTTTGTGCGATGTCCGCGTCCCAGTCGGCGTCGCTGACGTCCACGCCCAGCGGTGCCTTGCCGATGCCCACATTGGCGACGGCGCAGTGGATGGGGCCCAGCTTGGCCTCGGTGCGGTCGAGCGAGCGGCCGATATCCGCCGACCTGGTCATGTCGCCCGCCACCGCCACCACGTTGTCCTTGCCGGCAATGGCCGAGAGCGCGGCGCGCGCTTCCTCGAGCGACTCCTCGGTCCGGCCGGTGATGGCGACTTTCGCGCCCTCGCGTGCGAATGCCTCGGCCATGGCCCGGCCGATGCCGCGCGATGCGCCGGCGATGAATATCACCTTGTCCTTCAGCCCCAGTTCCATTCGGTCCTCCGTTCGGTTGGCAGGCACTATGGCGTGCGCAGGCGGCCGACTCCAACAGAAGATGACGGGACGCCAGGCCGGGAATCATCTAGGCTGGCGCCATGCCCGACATGCTCGCCAAACTCTATGATCTGCCCGACCTCGACGAGGCGCTGGCCGGCATGGCGGCCGGCGGCATCGACGTCCGCCCGGCGCTGGTGCTCGAGAAACCCGCGGTGCTGGCCTGGGTGGCGGCCCGGTTTCCCGGCTGGGTGGCCGAGGCCGACGTGTCGTTCTCGCGCCTCCCTGTCGCCTGCCACATCGCCGTCAAGGACAGGCAGTTGCTGGGGTTCGCCTGCTATGATGCCGCCGGCCGCAACTTTTTCGGGCCGATGGGGGTGGCGGAGACCGACCGCGGGCAGGGAGTGGGCCGGGTGCTGCTGCTGTCGGTCTTGCATGCGCAGCGCGCGCAGGGTTATGCCTATTCCATCATCGGCGGGGTTGGTCCGGCTGATTTTTATGCACGTACGGTCGGTGCCGTGCTGATCGACGGGTCGGAGGCCGGATTGCTGGCGCCGCTCGTCGCCGGGAAAACCTTAATTAACTCAACTCGATAGGGCCAAATTCCCGGCCCTTCCGACACCGGAACATTTTGTGACCGGCAACGCTTGCTGCGGCGCAGAATCTTTGCTGATTCCCATTGTCTGCACTAGAGTTAAGCCGCATGGAGGTTGCCTTTCAGGATTCAGGCGAAAGGCGCAGGAGGCTTGCATGACTGCTGAGACTACGGAGACCAAGTCGATCGGCCGCTATCTGGTCGATGGCATGATCGGCGAAGGCGCCATGGCCGAGGTCTTCAAGGCCTACGATCCCGAGATTGATCGCACCGTTGCGATCAAGGTCCTCAAGGATGCGCTCTGCATCGACGAGGAATACATGAACCGGTTCCTGCGCGAGGCGCGGGCGGCCGGCGCCATCTCGCATCCCAACATCGTCACCATCTTCGACGTGGGCCGCGTCGGGCGTAAGCCATACATCACCATGGAGTTCCTGGAGGAGCTCACGCTCAGCGACCTTCTTGAGAAGAACGAGAAGATTCCGCTCAAGCGCATCGTTTCCATCGGCATCCAGCTCGCCCAGGCGCTGGATTACGCCCATCGCCTCGGCATCATCCACCGCGACATCAAGCCGGCGAACATTCTGTTCATGCGCGGCAGCGAGAACATCAAGGTCGCCGACTTCGGTATCGCCCGGCGCGACAGCGGCGACGACATGGGCAAGACCCATGCGGGCACCGTGCTGGGCACGCCGCGTTACATGTCGCCGGAACAGGCGCTGGGCGACAAGATCGACGGGCGCTCGGACCTGTTCTCGGTCGGCGTTATTCTCTACGAGCTGTTCACCGGCGCCAAGGCGTTCAATGCCAGCACCATGACCTCGCTGCTGCTGCAGATCACCCAGCAGGACCCCGAGCCGATCAAGAAGACGGCCCCGGAACTGCCCGTCGGCCTGCAGCGCATCGTCACAAAGCTGCTCAACAAGCGGCCGGAGAAGCGTTACCAGACCGGTGCCGAACTCGCGGAAGCGTTGCAGCGCGAGCTCAACGTGCTGCTCGACCAGGAGCAGGAGGCCGCCGCCAACAAGTACATCCCGCTCAAGGTCAAGTGGGCGGCGGGCATGGGCGGCATCCTGGCGGTGTTCATGATCGCGGCCATGTTCACCGTGTTCCATTTCCAGGGCAAGGCCATCCAGGAGCAGGAGCTGGATTCCGGCTCGTCACTGGCCAAGTTCATCGCCACGGAATCCGCCATTCCCGTGCTGAGCGAGGACTGGATCAGGCTGGAGACCTTCGTCCAGGACGCCAGCGAGCGCGATACCTTCGCCAATCTCGCCGTTGTCGACCATACCGGCACCATCCGCGCCGCCAGCGATCCGTCGCTGGCCGGAAAGCCCTATGTGGCGCCCAAGAGCATGGAGATTCTGAAGCGGTCGCCTGACGTCACCGCGTCCTCCGTCGAACTGGCGAACGGCGCCAGCGTGTTCAGCTTCGACACGCCGATCCTGTTTCAGAACAAGGAGGTCGGCCGCATCTACATGAGCACCTCGAAGGCCGGGCTGGACCGGGTAATGGCCATTACCCGGCTGCTGATGATGGGCGTGGTGGTGCTCACGGTCGCCGCCGTGGTGGTAATGCTGTACGTCTTCGGCGGCCTGATCGCCAAGCCGATGAAGCGGCTGCGCCAGGTCATGCTGGCGGTAGCCGCCGGCGACTTCGACCAGCGCATCTCGGAAGTCCGGCGCGACGAAATCGGCGAGTTGTTCAACACGTTCAACCGCATGACCGAGGCGCTCAGCGGCCTTGTCGCCAAGCACGCCGCCGAGGCCGCCAATGTGCCCGACGTCTCGAGCAGGCCGATCCCCGCCATGTGGCGGGACGACGACGATTCGCCGTCAGCCGATGGCGATCTGACCACCATATCGGCCGGCCCGGCCGTGCGGCCGGTGATCGACGCTACCCTGATCGCGCCGGCCGGCGCGTCGGCGCCGGCTCCCAGCAGCGACAACCCGTTCCTGGAAGCCGATCCGTTCAACGAGAACGAGCCGGTGCATGAGAACGATCCGTTCGCCGATGCGCCCGACGACACCGGTGCGGCGGCGCGGTCGAAGAGAAGCGCTGACCACATGGCGATGACGAGGATCCTCACGCGGCTGGCTTCCGCGATGGCGTTCGCGGCGCTGGTCGCCGGCTGCGCCACCGAGCAGGTCCGGGTCGAAGCGCCGCGCGAGACCGTGGTCGCGCGCACCGATGAATTCGTCCTGGTCCGCGCGGGCGCCAAGGACACGCCGCGCACGCTGGCGAAGACCTATCTCAACGACGAGAACAAGTTCGGCGCGATCACCAGCGCGA
>CALQFM020000028.1 GCA_943329845.2 Candidatus Kuenenia stuttgartensis
CGGCTCGCCAGCCTCCAGGCGCAGCACCGCGAGTTCCTTGAAATCTGTCGTAAATACCCGGTTCACTCGATCCGACATGGACCCTCCTAAGAGCCATGTCACTCAATTAATCTGTCTCACTCAAGGGGTGCACTCCAGTGCATATAATTTGGCATCGACTTCGGCCCACACTTGCCGGGTGTGAGGGCGCTGCGGACTGCCAATTAAGTGCACTGTCACCGTAACCTGTCACCGTAACCTATCCATCATTTTTTAGTTTGATTCGCACAGGCGGTCACCCGTTCGAGACTTCTTACGGTCTTTCTCTCCGCCGGTATCATCCCCAAGCAGAAAGATACGCCCAAGCGTTCACCATACCGAATTTCGCACTCTTTGGTCGCCCCCTCGAAAACTTGTTGGTGCGCGTGGAATGCATTAACCGACTGGTTCTCACTCAAGTCGGTTACTTGGGAGATTTCGGTCCTGTCACGTGTTGAAGAGGCCCAACGGCGGTTGATCTATGCTCTTGCTGCGAACGTAACCAGAACGGTGCCTTCGGCCACCTGATCTCCTGCCGCCACGCGCACCTCGTCGACCGTCCCGGCAGCGGGCGCGATCAGAACGTGCTCCATCTTCATGGCCTCCAGGATCACCAGCGGCGCGTGTTTCGCCACCGCCTTGCCCGGCTCGGCCAGCACCTGCGCCACGCGGCCCGGCAGCGGCGCGCGGATGTCGGATGCGCTGGCCACCGCGTCGTCGCCTGCCGCGTCGGCCTGTACCAGATCCAACTTGTGGGCGTGGCCCCTGCGCAGGACGGTGATCGCATCGCCCTCGGTGAACACGTGGACCGATGAGCGCACGCCGCCGAGGCTGACGGTGAGGTCGCCATTGACCTCCTGTGCGAAGGCGGCGGGCAGGCTTTCGCCGTCGATCCCGAGGGTCAGCGACGGCGCATGGGTCACGGTCACGCGGCGCTCGGTATCGCCGTCCTTCAGCAAGAAGATTTCGCGGGACGGCAGGTTCATGCGCCAGGCGGTGCGTTCGTCCCACGGATCGGCGGCGGGCTGCGTGCGTGCTGACAGGATCGACAGCACCGCCGCGCCCAACACCTCGCGATCCGCAGGCGTGGCGGCAGGGATCAGCGCGGCGGCATGCTCGTCGATGAAGCCGGTATGCAGGTCGCCCTTCAGGAACGCCGCGTTGCCGGTGATGGCGGCGAGGAATCCGAGGTTCGAGGCGATGCCCGCCAGCCTGGTCTGCTCCAGCGCCGCCTCCAGGCGCCGCGCCGCGCCGGTGCGCGTGGTGTCCCAGGCGACTACCTTGGCGATCATCGGGTCGTAGAAGATGGAGATGTCCTGGCCTTCCTCGACGCCCGAATCGATCCGGACATGCGGACTTTCCGGTGGGAATCGCAGGCGCTTCAGCGGACCGGCCTGCGGAAAGAACTTCTTCGCCGGGTTCTCGGCGTAGAGCCGCGCCTCGATGGCGTGGCCGTTGATGGCCAGCTGGTCCTGCGTCAGCGGCAGCGTCTCGCCCGAGGCGACGCGAAACTGCCATTCGACCAGGTCGGTGCCGGTGATCATCTCGGTCACCGGATGCTCGACCTGCAGCCGGGTGTTCATCTCCATGAAGAAGAAGTCGGCGTTGGCCAGACCCTCGCTGCCGTCGACGATGAACTCGACCGTGCCCGCGCCCCGGTAGCCGATGGCCTTGGCGGCGGCAACCGCCGCGCCGCCCATGCGGGAGCGCAGCTCGCCGGTCATGCCCGGCGCGGGCGCTTCCTCGATCACCTTCTGGTGGCGACGCTGGATCGAACATTCGCGCTCGAAAAGGTGCACTGCGCCGCCATGGCCGTCGGCGAACACCTGGATCTCGATGTGGCGAGGACGGGAGACGAATTTCTCGACCAGCATGGTGTCGTCGCCGAACGCGCTCATGGCCTCGCGCCGCGCGGCCTTCAGTTCCTTGTCGAACGCGGCCGGATCGTTTACCCGGCGCATGCCCTTGCCGCCGCCGCCCGCTGCCGCCTTGATCAGCACCGGATAGCCGGCATGCTCGGCGGCGAGCGCCAGCACCTCGTCGGACTGGTCGGCGCCGTGATAGCCGGGGACGACCGGCACGCCGGCCCTGTCCATCAGCGCCTTGGCCGCGCTCTTGTTGCCCATCTGGCGGATCGCCTCGACCGGCGGACCGACGAAGACGATCCCCGCCGCCGCACAGGCCTCGGCGAAAGCGGCGTTCTCCGACAGGAAGCCGTAGCCCGGATGGATCGCCTCGGCGCCCGACCTGACGGCCGCCTCGATGATCCGGTCGATCTTCAGGTAGCTTTCCAGCGCCGGCGGCGGGCCGATCAGATGCGCCTCGTCGGCGAAGCGGACATGCGGCGCGCCCGCATCCGCCTCGGAATAGACCGCGATGGTCCGCATGCCCATGCGCCGCGCGGTGCGCATGACGCGCAGCGCGATCTCACCCCGGTTGGCGACGAGGACCGAACGAAACATGGCTACATCCTGAAGACGCCGAAGCGGGTTTCGGGGATCGGCGCGTTGAGGCTGGCCGAGATCGACAGGCCCAGCACCCTCCGTGTGTCCGCCGGATCGATGATACCGTCGTCCCACAGCCGGGCGCTGGCGTAATAGGGATGGCCCTGCGCGTCATACTGGGCGCGGATCGGCGCCTTGAACGCCTCCTCGTCCTCGGCGGGCCAGCTCTCGCCGCGCGCCTCCATGCCGTCGCGCTTGACGGTGGCCAGCACCGTCGCCGCCTGCTCACCGCCCATCACCGAAATCCGCGCATTGGGCCAGGTGAACAGCAGGCGCGGGCCGTAGGCGCGGCCGTTCATGGCGTAGTTACCGGCGCCGAACGAGCCGCCGATGATCACCGTGAACTTGGGCACCCTGGCATTGGCGACGGCCATGACCATCTTGGCGCCGTCCTTGGCGATGCCGCCCGCCTCGTATTTGCGGCCGACCATGAAGCCGGTGATGTTCTGCAGGAACACCAGCGGAATGCGCCGCTGGCAGCACAGCTCGACGAAATGGGCGCCCTTCAGCGCGCTTTCCGAGAACAGGATGCCGTTGTTGGCGACGATGCCGACGGGAAAGCCCCACAGCCGCGCGAAGCCGCAGACCAGCGTCTCGCCGTAGAAGCGCTTGAACTCGTCGAAGCGCGAGCCGTCCACCAGCCGGGCGATGATCTCGCGCACGTCGTATGACTGGCGGCCGTCCTTCGGGATGATGCCGTAGATGTCCTCGGCCGGATAAAGCGGCGCTTCCGGCGCGGCCAGGTCCAGGCCGATGGTCTTGCGCCGGTTCAAATTGGCGACGATCCGCCGGGCCATGGCGAGCGCATGGGCGTCGTTGCCCGCCAGATGGTCGGTGACGCCGGAGATCCGCGAATGCAGGTCGCCGCCGCCCAGTTCCTCGGCGCTCACCACCTCGCCGGTCGCCGCCTTTACCAGCGGCGGGCCGCCGAGGAAGATGGTGCCCTGGTTGCGGACGATGACGCTCTCGTCGGCCATGGCCGGCACATAGGCGCCGCCCGCCGTGCACGAGCCCATCACCACGGCGATCTGCGAGATGCCCTCGGCGGACAGATTGGCCTGGTTGTAGAAGATGCGGCCGAAATGGTCCCGGTCGGGGAACACCTCGTCCTGGCGCGGCAAATTCGCGCCGCCCGAATCCACCAGATAGACGCAGGGCAGCCGGTTCTCGCGGGCGATCTCCTGCGCCCGCAGGTGCTTCTTCACCGTGACCGGATAATAGGTGCCGCCCTTCACCGTGGCGTCGTTGCAGACGATCACACATTCGGTGCCGGACACCCGGCCGATGCCGGTGATCAGCCCGCCGGCGTTGATGGTGTCCTCGTACACTCCGTGGGCGGCGAACTGGGACAGCTCCAGGAACGGCGAGCCGGGATCGAGCAGCGCATCGATCCGGTCGCGCGGCAGCAGCTTGCCGCGCGAGATGTGGCGTTCGCGGGAGCGCGCGTCGCCGCCCAGCGAAATGGCGGCGGCTTTCGCGCGCAGGTCGTCGACCAGCGCCCGCATGGCGGCGGCGTTGTCGCGAAACCCCTCCGATGTGGCTTTGACGCTGGTTGCTAACGGCTGCATGAGTGCTCCCCTGCAGCAGTTGTAGCGAATTCCCTCTCCCTCTGGGAGAGGGTTAGGGTGAGGGGCGATGTCGATGCCGTCCGCGAACCTGATTTCTTCCCGCACAACGACCCTCACCTTCCCACGCGCTTCGCGCGCGGGCCCCTTCCTCTCCCAGAGGGAGAGGGAAATGGTGGCTGCTCTGCTGGAATTTACCGGGTCGGGACCGGCTTCTCGCCCGAATAGTCGTAGAAGCCGCGGCCGGTCTTCTGGCCGAGCCAGCCGGCTTCGACATACTTCACCAGCAGAGGGCAAGGGCGGTACTTGCTGTCGGCCAGGCCGTCATGCAGCACCTGCATCACCGACAGGCAGACGTCGAGGCCGATGAAGTCGGCGAGCTGCAGCGGGCCCATGGGATGGTGCGCGCCGAGGCGCATGGCGGTGTCGATGGCCTCGACGTTGCCGACGCCTTCGTACAGCGTGTAGACGGCCTCGTTGATCATCGGCACCAGGATGCGGTTGACGATGAAGGCCGGGAAATCCTCGGCGTTGGTGGTGATCTTGCCCAGCTTGTCGGCGAAGACCTTCACCGCCTTGTAGGTGTCCTCGACCGTGGCGATGCCGCGGATGATCTCCACCAACTCCATCAGCGGCACCGGGTTCATGAAGTGCATGCCGATGAAGCGCTCGGGACGGTCGGTGGTCGAGGCAAGGCGCGTGACCGAGATCGACGACGTGTTGGTCGCGATATAGGCGTCCTTCTTCAGGGTCTTGCAGAGCTCCTGGAAGATCGCGACCTTCACCGGCTCCTTCTCGGTCGCCGCCTCGATGACCAGGTCGCAGTCCGAAAGGTCGGCCATGCCGTTCACCAGGCCGATCTGGCTCATGGCGTGGCGGTGCTCGTCTTCCTTGATGCGGCCGCGCGCCACCTGGCGAGCCATGTTGCCGTCGATGATCCCCAGCGCCTTCTTCGCCGCCTCCGGATTGGCGTCCATCATCAGCACCTTGAACCCGGCCAGGGCGGAGACGTGGGCGATGCCGTTGCCCATCTGCCCGGCGCCGATGATCCCGACTGTCTGTATCATGGCATACGCCTCGACCCGTTGGAGCATGGGGATAGTCGCGTCAGAGAGCCTTTTCGAGCTCCGGCACGGCCTGGAACAGGTCGGCGACCAGGCCGTAGTCGGCGATCTGGAAGATCGGCGCCTCTTCGTCCTTGTTGATCGCCACGATGACCTTGGAGTCCTTCATGCCGGCCAGATGCTGGATGGCGCCCGAGATGCCGACCGCGATGTAGAGCTGCGGCGCCACGATCTTGCCGGTCTGGCCGACCTGGTGGTCGTTGGAGATGAAGCCGGCGTCGACGGCGGCGCGCGAGGCGCCGACGGCGGCGCCCAGCTTGTCGGCCAGGCTCTCGATGATCGAGAACGCACCGCTCGAGCCCATGCCGCGGCCGCCCGACACGATGATCTTGGCGGCGGTCAGCTCGGGACGGTCCGACTTGGCCAGCTCGGCGCCGACGAAGCGGGAATTGCCCGGGTTGGCGGCGGCGGCGATGGTGCGGATCTCGGCCGAGCCGCCGGTGGCGGCGGCGGCCGGGAAGCCGGTGCCGCGCACGGTCATGACCTTCTTGGAATCGGTTGACTGCACGGTGGCCAGCGCGTTGCCGGCATAGATCGGCCGGACGAACGTGTCGGCCGACTCGACCTTCATGACGTCGGAGATCTGGGCGACGTCGAGCTGCGCGGCGACGCGCGGCAGGATGTTCTTGCCCGAGGTCGTGGTCGGCGCGACGATGGCGTCGTAGTCGCCAGCCAGCGAGACGATCAGCGGCGCGATGTTCTCGGCCAGACGGTTGCCATAGGAGGCGTCGTCGGCCAGCAGCACCACCGAGACGCCCGCGATCCTGGCGGCCGCGTCGGCCACAGCCTGGGCGCCGGAACCGGCGACCAGCACGTGAACGTCGCCGCCCAGCTGGGAGGCCGCGGTGACCGCGTTCAGCGTCGCCGGCTTGAGTTCAGAATTATCGTGTTCCGCAAGGACGAGCGCCGTCATCAGATCACTCCCGCTTCGTTCTTCAGTTTGTCGACCAGCTCTTCGATGGTCTTGACCTTGATGCCGCCGGCGCGCTTGGCGGGCTCTTCCACCTTCAGCGTCTTCAGGCGCGGCGAGATGTCGACGCCGTAATCGGCGGCGGTCTTGACGTCGAGCTGCTTCTTCTTGGCCTTCATGATGTTCGGCAGCGACGCGTAGCGCGGCTCGTTGAGGCGCAGGTCGGTGGTGACGATGGCCGGCAGGGTCAGCGCCACGGTCTCGAGGCCGCCGTCCACTTCGCGGGTCACCTCGATGCCGTCGCCCACAACCTTGACGATCGAGGCGAAGGTGCCCTGGGGCCAGCCCAGCAGGGCGGCGAGCATCTGGCCGGTCTGGTTGCTGTCGTCGTCGATGGCCTGCTTGCCCAGGATCACCAGCCCGGGCTGTTCGGCGTCGACGACGGCCTTCAGCAGCTTGGCGACGGCGAGCGGCTCGACGATGTCGTCGGTCTGGATCAAGATCGCGCGGTCGGCGCCCATGGCGAGGGCGGTGCGCAGCGTTTCCTGGGCCTGTGCCGGGCCGATGGACACGGCGATGATCTCTTCCGCCTGTCCCGCTTCCTTCTTGCGAATCGCCTCTTCGACGGCGATTTCATCGAACGGATTCATGGACATCTTGACGTTGGCCAAGTCCACGCCCGTCTTGTCGGCCTTCACGCGCGCCTTGACGTTGTAGTCGATGACACGCTTCACAGGGACCAGAATCTTCATGCCTGAGGTCTCTCCCGGTTTTTATAGCTTTTTTCGCAGCGCACCAATTAACCCAAGGTCATATTAGTGTCAACGACTCCACCCCCGCTGAAATTAGAGGGCTTCTACCGGTTCGCGCCGGGTACCCAGAGCACGTCCTGCGAGCCGTAGTCATTCACGTGACGAGCGAGCACGAACAGGTAGTCGGACAATCTGTTGATGTAGCGGATCGCCGCCGGGTTCACCGGCTCGACCTCGGCGAGGGCGACGATGTCCCGTTCGGCGCGGCGCGAGACGGTACGCGACAGGTGGAGCGCCGCCGCCGCCGGCGAGCCGCCGGGCAGGATGAACGAGGTCAGCGGTTTGAGCTCCTCGTTGAGCGCGTCGATCTCCTGTTCCAGCCGGACCACCTGGGCCTCGACGATGCGCAGGTTGGACGTGGTCTCGAAATCTTCGCCGGGCGTGGCCAGGTCCGCGCCCAGGTCGAACAGGTCGTTCTGAATGCGCGACAGGGCCTCGTCGACGGCGCCGTTGGTATGCAGCCGGACAAGGCCGATGGTGGCATTGGTTTCGTCGACCGAGCCGTAGGCCGCGACCCTGGGCGCCGATTTCAGCACCCGGTCGCCGCTGACCAGCGAGGTCTTGCCGGTGTCGCCGCCGCGCGTATAGATCCTGGTGAGCTTGACCATCTACTTGCCCATGCTCATCGCGGCGAGCAGCAGCATCAGGATGATGGCGAACTGGATCGCCACCCGCAGCTGCATCAGCTTGTTGGAGCGGCGCGGGTTGGTGCCGCCGTTCTTGGCCAGGCCGATGATGCCCATGCCGAGCACGACGACCAGCGCGATGGCCAGCAGTCCGATGATGATGAGGAACGGCGTCGACATGCGCCTAACCTAGATCATTGATCCAAAAACTCCAGAACGCAGGGCGTTCTGATGGTGATCAGTTGCTTTCCAGCAGGCGGCGCGTGATGACCTCGGCCTGAATCTCGCCGGCGCCCTCGAACACGTTCAGGATGCGGGCGTCGCACAGCACGCGGCTGATCGGATATTCCAGCGCGTAGCCGTTGCCGCCATGGATCTGCATGGCGTTGTCGGCGGCGGCCCAGGCGACGCGGGCCCCCAGCAGCTTGGCCATGCCGGCCTCGAGGTCGCAACGCAGCCCCTCGTCCTTCTCGCGGGCGGCGAAGTAGGACAGCTGGCGGGCCATCATGATCTCGACGACCATCCAGGCGATCTTGCCGAACACGCGGGGGAAATTGTAGATCGGCTTGCCGAACTGGACGCGGTCCAGGGCGTATTTCAGCCCCAGCTCCATGGCGCACTGGGCCACGCCGATGGCGCGGGCGGCGGTCTGGATGCGGGCCGACTCGAAGGTGGTCATCAGCTGCTTGAAACCGTTGCCCTCCTGCTGGCCCAGCAGGTTCTCGGCCTTCACCTCGAAGCCGTCGAAGCCCAGCTCGTATTCCTTCATGCCGCGGTAGCCCAGCACGTGGATCTCGCCGCCGGTCATGCCCTTGGCGGGGAAATCGCCGGTCTCGTTCATGCGCGGCTTCTCGGCCAGGAACATGGACAGGCCGCGATAATCCTTGGTCTCCGGGTTGGTGCGCACCAGCATGGTCATCACGTCGGCGCGCGCCGCGTGGGTGATCCAGGTCTTGTTGCCGGTGATCCGGTAGACGTCGCCGTCCTTCACCGCGCGGGTGCGCAGGCTGCCCAGGTCCGAGCCGGTGTTGGGCTCGGTGAATACGGCGGTCGGCAGGATCTCGCCGGAGGCGATCTTCGGCAGCCACTGGTGCTTCTGGTCCTCGGTGCCGCCGTTCAGGATCAGCTCGGCGGCGATCTCCGAGCGGGTGCCCAGCGAGCCGACGCCGATATAGCCGCGGCTCAACTCCTCGGACACCACGCACATGGACATCTTGCCCAGGCCCAGCCCGCCATATTCCTCGGGAATGGTCAGGCCGAACACGCCCAGCTCGCTCATATGGGCGACCACGCCGGCGGGGATCAACTCGTCCTTCAGGTGCCAGTCATGGGCATAGGGCGCGACCTCTTCCTGAGCGAACCGGCGGAACTGGTCGCGGATCATGCCCAGGGTTTCGTCCAGGCCGGTGTCGCCGAACGCGCCGGTGGCCAGGCCGTCCTGCACCAGTTCGGCAATGCGGGCGCGCACCGCCTCGGTGTTGCCGCCGCGCACCAGCGCGCGCACTGCCGGGTTGTTGGCGAAGGCGGCGATCTGCTCGTCCGTGGCGCCCATCTCGGACGGGCGAGCCCATTCCACCTGGCTCATCTGAAGCCCGCCGATCAGCTGGGCGCAGTATTCGCCGAAGCCGGCCTGCAGGATCAGCGTCTCCAGTTCGCCGCCGCGGCCTTCGGAATCGAGCGCCTGCTTCCATGCCAGCGTCTGGCGTAGCGCCTCGACATAGGTGGCGTACCAGCCATAGCCGTGGGCGACGGTCTGGTGCGCTTCCAGCAGCCGGCGGTCCACCTTGCCGTCGCGGACGATCAGCGCGGACACGGCGGCGCGCACTGCAAGAGCCAGCTTGTCGGCCGCGTCCAGCGCCTGGCCGCACAGCGGCACCAGGTTGTCCAGATGCACGCTCTGGGTTTCATCCTTCGCCAGGGTGGAGGCCATGTCGCTGTCCTTCTTGCTTCTTGGGCGTCTCTTTACGGAGGCGTCTGTTTAATGGATGACGGTCCCCGAATCCAGGCGCTGGCCTAGGCGACGAGGCCCGGTTCGTTGCCCGCCTCGATGGCGTCCTCGACGGTCCGCAGGCCCGGATAGCGGGCCGACACCAGCACCGCCATGTTGCCGGGCTTGTGCTCGTTGTTCCACATCTTGGTATGGGCGCGCGGGATGTCCTCCCAGGCGAATACCTCGGACATGCAGGGGTCGATGCGGCGCTCGATCACCAGCTTGTTGGCCTCGCTCGCCTGCATCAGATTGGCGAAGTGGCTGCCCTGGATGCGCTTCTGGCGCATCCATACGAAGCGGGCGTCCATGGTCAGATTGTAGCCTGTGGTGCCGGCGCAGAACACCACCATGCCGCCGCGCTTGACCACGAAACAGCTCACCGGGAAGGTCGATTCGCCGGGGTGCTCGAACACCATGTCGACGTCGACGCCCTTGCCGGTGATGTTCCAGATCGCCTTGCCGAACTCGCGGCAGCGCTTCATGTAGTCGGCGTAGACCGCCTGGTCACCGACCGGCGGCAGCTGGCCCCAGCAGTCGAAATCCTTGCGGTTGATGACGCCCTTGGCGCCCAGCGACAGAACGAAGTCGCGCTTGGTCTCGTCGGAGATGACGCCGATGGCGTTGGCGCCGGCCGTGGCGCAGAGCTGGATGGCCATGGAGCCCAGGCCGCCCGAGGCGCCCCACACCAGCACGTTGTCTCCCGGGCGGATGATGTGCGGCTTGTGGCCGAACAGCATGCGGTAGGCGGTGGCGAGGGTGAGCGTGTAGCAGGCGCTCTCTTCCCAGGTCAGGTGACGCGGCCGGTGCATTAGCTGGCGTGCCTGGATCTTGCAGAACTGGGCGAACGAGCCGTCCGGCGTCTCGTAGCCCCAGATGCGCTGGGACGGCGAGAACATGGGGTCGCCGCCGTTGCATTCCTCGTCGTCGCCGTCGTCCTGGTTGCAATGCACCACGACCTCGTCGCCGACCTTGAAGCGCTTCACGCGGCTGCCGATCTTGTAGACGATGCCCGACGCATCCGACCCGGCGATGTGATAGGGCGCCTTGTGGACGTCGAACGGCGAGATCGGGATGCCCAGTCCGGCCCAGACGCCGTTGTAGTTGACACCCGCGGCCATCACCAGCACGACCACCTCGTCGGGGTCGATCTCGGGGGTATCGACCACCTCGATCTGCATGGATTGTTCAGGCGGGCCGTGGCGCTCGCGGCGAATCGCCCAGGCGTACATCTTCGGCGGTACATGGCCCAGCGGCGGGATTTCACCCACCTCGTAGAGGTCCTTAAAGACCTGGCCGGTGGTCGGAATGCTTTCTGCGGTGGCGGGCTGCGGGCTCATGGTCGTTTGCTCCTGTCGCCGGTCTGCTGTCCCGGAAGGCAGACCTTCCAAAGTAGCATTGTCGTTCAAGTCATTTTGCGGCGCAGCATCTATTATGATATTTCCGTTATGCGGTCCATCCGGAAATAAACGACTCCGTTACCACGCGGTAGCGCTAACAAACGGCAGGAGAACCAATGAGCGAGACGTCAGGCAAGGGGGCCGACTCAGGCAAGCCGAAGACGGCCAGGGACAAGCCGTGGCTGATCCGCACCTATTCCGGCCACTCCTCCGCCAGGGCGTCGAACGAGCTCTACCGGACCAATCTGGCGCGCGGCCAGACCGGCCTTTCCGTGGCATTCGACCTGCCAACCCAGACCGGCTACGACAGCGACCATCCGCTGGCGCGGGGCGAGGTGGGCAAGGTGGGCGTACCGGTCGGGCACCTGGGCGACATGCGCGCCCTGTTCGACGGCATCCCGCTCGAGAAGATGAACACCTCCATGACGATCAACGCCACGGCGCCGTGGCTGCTGTCGCTCTACATCGCCGCCGCCGAGGAGCAGGGCGCCGACCGGGCCAAGCTCAACGGCACCGTGCAGAACGACATCATCAAGGAGTATCTCAGCCGCGGCACCTACATCTTCCCCCCGGCGCCTTCCATGCGGCTGACCACCGATATCATCAGCTACACCTACCGCGAGCTGCCGAAGTGGAACCCGACCAACGTCTGCTCCTACCATCTGCAGGAAGCGGGCGCGACGCCGGTGCAGGAGGTGGCGTTCGCGCTGGCCACAGCCATCGCGGTGCTGGATTCCGTGCGCGATTCGGGCCAGGTGCCGAAGGACGAGTTCCCAACCGTCGTCGGCCGCATCAGCTTCTTCGTCAATGCCGGGGTGCGCTTCATCACCGAGATGTCGAAGATGCGCGCCTTCACCGAGCTGTGGGACGAGTTGACGGCCCAGCGCTACGGCATCGAGGACGAGAGCCTGCGCCGCTTCCGCTATGGCGTGCAGGTGAATTCCCTCGGTCTCACCGAGCAGCAGCCCGAGAACAACGTCTACCGCATCCTGCTGTCCATGCTGGCGGTCACCCTGTCGAAGAACGCCCGCGCCCGCGCGGTGCAGCTGCCGGCGTGGAACGAGGCGCTGGGCCTGCCGCGCCCGTGGGACCAGCAGTGGAGCCTGCGGCTGCAGCAGATCGTCGCCTATGAGACCGACCTGCTGGAATACGCCGACATCTTCGACGGGTCGGTGGCCATCGAGAAGAAGGTTAAGGCGCTGAAGGAGGAGATCCGCGAGGAGTTCGACCGGATCGAGGCCATGGGCGGCGCGGTCGCGGCCATCGAGTCGTCCTACATGAAGCAGGCGCTGGTGCAGTCGAACAGCCTGCGTATGAACGCCATCGAGGCGGGCGAGCTGCCGCTGATCGGCGTCAACATGTTCGCCGAAACGGCACCCTCGCCGCTGACCGGTGGCGACGGGTCGATCCTGACGGTCGACGATTCGGCAGAGCGCGACCAGATCGAGCAGCTGAAGGCGTGGCGCGCCCAGCGCGACGATAAGGCGGTCAACGCCGCCATCGCCAATTTGGCCGCCGCGGCGAAGGAAGGCCGCAACATGATGCCGCCGTCGATCGAGGCGGCGAAGGCCGGCGTCACCACTGGCGAATGGGGCCAGGCGCTCAGGGAAATTTTCGGCGAGTACCGCGCGCCCACCGGCGTCGGCCGCGCTGCCAACGATCGCGGCACAGACCTCTCGGCGGTGCAGTCGAAGGTGAACGCAGTCTCACACAAGCTGGGCCGCCGGCTGAAGATACTGGTCGGCAAGCCCGGCCTCGACGGCCACTCCAACGGCGCCGAGCAGATCGCCGTGAAGGCCCGCGATTCCGGCATGGAGGTTGTCTACGAAGGCATCCGCCTGACACCCGCCCAGATCGTCAACGCGGCGCTGGAGGAGGGCGTCCACGTGGTCGGCCTGTCGATCCTGTCCGGCAGCCACGTGGCGCTGGTCACCGACGTCATGGACCGCATGCGCGCCGCCGGCATGGGCGACGTGCCCGTGGTGGTCGGCGGCATCATCCCGCCGGAGGACGAACGCACCCTGAAAGCGGCCGGTGCCGCGGCGGTCTACACGCCGAAGGACTACCAGATCAGCGAGATCATGAGCGACATCGTGGACCTGGTGGACCGGGCGCAGGACAAGGCGGCCTAGATTCCCAGCCACTCCAGTCCGCCGGGCAAATCGGCGGCGGCGTAATCCACCTGCAGCACGCGGCGGCGGCGCGGCTCCCGTGCCGTTTCCGATGCATGCAGAATCGGCGTGGCGTAGAGCCACACGTCGCCCCGTTTAGCGAGGCAGGTCGCGATCCCGCATTGCTCTACCACCTCGTCGATGTCCGGGCCTGCGATTCGGCCGAGCCTGTGCGACCCCGGCGCGATCAACAGCGGCGCATTGGTTTCCGGCACGGGATCGAGGTGGACGCGAAGGGTCACCATGCCAGCCAGCAGGTCGAACGGCGGTGCGACGTGTGGCATGCCCCCTTTCACGGTCCACGGGCCGTAACCGTCAACTTCGATGCTCCGTTTAACGACGATCGTCCGGTCCTGGTGCCAGGCCAGCGACCAGTTCGTTGCGGGTGTCTTGTCGAACAGGATGGCGCGGACGGGTTGGCATGTGTCGCCCAGAACCCTGGCCGCGACCCGGCCGACCGGGCCCTCGGCCGTCAACAGGGGGTGGAGCGCGGTAACTCCGTGCAGCCTCACGCCCGCCTGGTCCGGCGGTAACCCGGCGACCGCCTCTTCGATGTCACCGATCGCCGGCGACAGTGCCCCACGAAAACGCTCGGCGCCGTGAACGGCGAAGGTGAGCGATGTGTCGATGGGCTGAGTATGGTTCATGGCATTCGCCCTTATCCTATCACCACCGTCTCACGTCATTGCGAGCGAAGCGAAGCAACCCTGGCGTTGGCGCCGTTTGCTCCGACAGCTTCTGGGTCGCCGCGTCGCCTGCGGCTCCTCGCGATGACCGATGGGTGTTGTGGTGGCGGACGCGCCAGTGACATGAGCTGATCGCTGCGGCATCATGCCATCCCATTTCAGGAGCGGTGCATGAAGCAGCCGGATTTGTGGCTCGTGTTCGATCTCGGCGGCGTGCTGTTCGATTTCCATGGGGTGCACGGGCTGGCCGACGTCACCGGACGGACCTACGACACCATCCATGCCTCGCTGAAGCACTCGCCCGCGTGCCGGTTGTTCGAGAGCGGCCGGATCGGCGGCGATGAATTCGCGGCGCTGTTGCGCGCCGAGCTGGCGCTGGAGATGCCGCCCGCCGAGCTGCTGGAGCGCTGGGTCGGCTGGCTGGGCGGGCTGAAGCCGGGCGCGGCCGAATTGCTCGCCGAAGTCCGCGGGCGGCACCACACCGCGTGCCTCAGCAACACCAACGAGCTGCACTGGGCCGGGCTGATGGACATCCATGGTCTGGGCGGCCTGTTCGAGCGGACCTTCGCCTCGCACGAGATCGGCCACTGGAAGCCCGACCCGGAAATCTTCGCCCATGTGGCCGACGCGCTGGGGCCGGCGCGCATCGTCTATTTCGACGACAACGCCCACATCGTCGACGGCGCGCGGGCGTTCGGGTGGGACGCGCACCATGTGCAGGGGCCGGACGATATCACGGCGGTGATGGGGACGCTGGGGTTGCTCTAACCTCGCCCTATCATTGTCATCCCGGCGGAGGCCGGGACCCAGTTTCGTAGGGCGAGGACGCTGCAGGCAAAGTCTGGGTCCCGGCTGTCGCCGGGATGACAGTCATTTTTGGATATGACGCCGTCACTTCGGCTGCGGCACGACTCGCAGGTACGGCTTGATGGTCTTCCAGCCGCCGGGGAATTTTTCCTTTGCCTGCTCGTCGGACACCGACGGGACGATGATCACGTCCTCGCCGTTCTTCCAGTTCACCGGCGTCGCCACCGAGTGCTTGGCGGTGAGCTGCATGGAGTCGATCACCCGCAGGATCTCGTCGAAGTTGCGGCCCGTGCTCATGGGATAGATCAGCATCAGCTTGATCTTCTTGTCGGGGCCGATGACGAACACGGTGCGCACCGTGGCGTTGTTGGCGGCGGTGCGGCCTTCCGAGGTCGTGCCCGCGTCCTCGGGCAGCATGTCGTAGAGCTTGGCCACCTTGAGCTCGGGATCTCCGATCATCGGGAAGTTCACCGGCGAACCCTGGGTTTCCTCGATGTCCTTGGCCCATTCGCCGTGGTTCTTCACCGGGTCGACGCTGAGGCCGATGACCCTCACGTTGCGCTTGGCGAATTCGGGTGCGAGGCGGCCCACATAGCCCAGTTCGGTGGTGCACACCGGCGTGAAGTCCTTCGGGTGCGAGAACAGCACGCCCCAACTGTCGCCCAGCCACTCGTGGAAGTCGATGGTGCCCTGGGTGGTCTCGGCGGTGAAATTCGGGGCGTCGGAATTGATGCGCAGCGACATGGGGGTCTCCTGTCAGAATGGTCGGCGGATTAAACCCTACAAAATGAGTAGTGTAAACGCCTGACGTGGGCGCGAGGATACATCCTCACCCACGTCAAATCCATGACACCCTGATTGAGTTGCCGCGTCGGTCAGCCTGCCGGCGGGCGCGGCTTGTTGGTCAGCTTCCATTCCTGGCGGGCTGCCCATTCGCGCATGGTCTCGAGCTTGATCGGGATGCGGTCCAGCACCGGCTTCATGTCGACCACGAATGGCTTGGTCGGCGCGAAATTGTTGTAGATGTAGAACTCGGCGATGCGGGCCGAGATCGCCGCGTGCTCTTCCGGCGTCACGCTGTCGCCGAACGCGTCGGCCAGCGCCTTGCCGAACTGGGCCGGCGTGCGCGGCACGAACTGGATCGGCCGGCCGGTCGCCTCGGTCAATACCTGCGCCACGTCGTCGGGCACCATCCGCTCGGGGCCGCCGATGTTCATCCACGCGCCTTCCAGGTCGGGACGGTCGATGGCGGCGATCATGAACTTGGCGACGTCGTCCAGGCTGATCCAGTTGGCCTGCAGGAACGGGTTGTGCGGATAGGTGTAGATGCCGTCGCGCACGATGGATTCGAACGCCCAGCCGGTCAGCAGGTTGTCCATGAACAGCACCGAGCCGAACACGGTCGCCGGGCACCCGGTGCGCCACAGCTTGTTGATGGCGACGGTGTTGGCGCCGTATGCGCCCGGATCGCCGGGGCGGTCGGGAATCCACATGGAGGTGTTCCAGACCATGCGCTTGACGTTCGCGCGGGCGCAGGCCTGGCCGACCCTCTCGACCCAGACGACGCGGTCGCCCGCGGCGCGGACCGGATGGGTGTAGAACACGGCGTCGACGCCGGTCACCGCAGCCTGCAGCGAGGCGTCGTCGGCGGTGTCGGCGGCGACGACGCCGATCTTGCCGGCGCCTTCGAACACCTCGCCGTAGAACGGGTCCGCGCTGCGCGACAGGGCGCGCACGTCGTGGCCCGCCTTCACCAGCTGGCGCACCTGCGCCAGGCCCTGGCGCCCGCTCGCGCCGAATACCGCCACCAATGCCATGTGATCCTCCGTTGATATGCGATGGCATATAAGCACACGCCAAAATAACGATCAAGAGTGATCGATATTTGCCGTGGACAGGACCGGCGATTTCGCCCACTCTGCCGTCATGCCGACCGCTACCCGTACCCTCCGCCCCACCCGCCGCTGGCTCACCCGGCGCGGCGAGAGCGCGCGCGAGACCATCCTGCGCGCCGCCGTCGATTGCTTCGTCGAGGTCGGCTATGCCCGCACCACGATGAGCGAGGTGGCGAAGCAGGCGGGCGTCACCCGCGGACAGGTGCAGCATCACTTCGCCACCACGAGGGACCTGCTGCTGGCCGCCGTACGCTGGCTGCATGCAGAGATCGGCCGCGAGCTTGATGAAGGACTGGCCGCGCATCACAGCGCCGGTGGAAGCATCGCCGAGACGTCGGTGTCGGTGCTGTGGGCGAATGCCGCCGGCCCATTCCAGACGGCCTCGCGCGAGCTGACCGCCGCCGCGCGTACCGATCCAGAGTTGCGCCGCGTCCTCGACGACAGCCGCGCCGAGATCGAGGCCGAGCGCAATGGACGCCTTGGTCACCTTTACCGCGAGATCGTAGAGTTGGACCCGGCCGGCTTCGCCATGCTGGCCGACTATATGCAGGTGTTCCTGCACGGCCTGGCTGAGACCAGCTTCGCCAGCGACGATTCGTCCCGGAAGGCGGCGTTGTTGGCGTTCTTCGTCGGCAATATCCGGCGGTTCTGGACTGACCGGGGCAAGAGTCCCGACGCGGTGAGCGCCAGCGACGTGCGCGAGCGTGCGGCGACGCCGAGGGTCGAGAGCTAAAGGGCGCTTGTCTTCGCGAATGGAGCCACGCGATCCGACACCTCGGCCGCATAACCGTCGTCGGTATGGCTGGACCGCGTCGCTCCGCCCGCAGAAACGGTTGGGTTCAGGCCGGATCGGCCCGCGCCCGCACCTCCTCCGCTGTCATGCCCGCCGCGCGCAGGTCGCGGAGCGCGGGGGCGCCCTTCGACTTCGCCAGCCTGATGCCGGCCGCGTCGCGGATCAGGCCGTGGTGCCAGTAATCCGGCACCGGCAGGTCCAGCAACGCCTGCAGCAGCCGGTGGATGTGGGTGGCGTGGAACAGATCCTCGCCCCGCGTCACCAGGGTCACGCCCTGCAGGGCGTCGTCGACGGTGACGGCGAGGTGATAGGAGGTCGGGATGTCCTTGCGCGCGAGCACCACATCGCCCAGCGAGGCCGGGTCGGCGGCGATGTCGCCTTTCAGCCGGTCGTGCCAGCGCAGGGGACCCGTGATCGCCATGGCCTTCGCCACGTCGAGCCGGACGGCGAATTTCTCGCCGGCCGCGATCCGCTGCCGCCGTTCGCCGTCGGACAGGTGGCGGCAGATGCCCGGATAGAGCGCGCCTTCCGGGCCGTGCGGCGCGGCCGGGCTGCGGGCGATCTCGGCCTCGATGTCGCGGCGGGTGCAGAAGCACGGATAGGTCAGCCCGTCGAGCCGGGCGAGCGCGGCTTCGTAGTCGGCGAAATGGGCCGACTGTCGGCGCACCGGCGTCTCCCACCTCAGTCCCAGCCAGGCCAGGTCGTCGTAGATCGCCTGCTCGAATTCGGGCCGGGCGCGGGTCAGGTCGATGTCCTCGATGCGCAGCAGGAACCGCCCGCCCGCGTCCCGCGCCGCCCGGAACCCGGTCAGCGCCGACAGGGCGTGGCCCAGGTGCAGGTAGCCGTTGGGGCTGGGGGCGAAGCGGGTTACGGTGTCGGCCATCCGGGTATCAAAGCCTCAAGACGCAGCGACTTCAAGGAAGCACCATGTCCGACCTGCCGAAACTGTCCGGTCCCGCCCTGCCGCCCTTCGCCGGCGGACGTCCGAGGAAGATCGTCGTGCTGTGCCACGGCTTCGGCGCCAGCGGCCAGGATCTCAACGGGCTGGCGCTGGGCTGGCGCATGGCGTTTCCGCACACCGCGTTCTATTCGCCCGACGGGCCGGACCGGGTGGCGGGCATGGAGGACGGCTATCAGATCGGCTACCAGTGGTGGCCGATCCGCAATTTCTCGGTCGCCGAGAGCGAGGCCGGGCTGGCCTATGCCGCGCCGATCCTGAATCATTTCCTCGACCGCCTGCTGGAGAAGGCCGGCCTGACCGAGGCCGACCTGGCGCTGCTCGGCTTCTCCCAGGGCACCATGCTGGCGCTGCATGTGGGCCTGACCCGCGAGCGGCCGGTCGCCGGCATCATCGGCTATTCGGGCGCCATCGCCGCGCCCAAGCTGCTCGAGCCGCTGATCCGCTCGCGGCCGCCGGTGCAGCTGGTCCATGGCGACCTCGACACCATGATTCCGCCCATGGCGATGGATTCCGCTGCCAATTTCCTGCGCCGGAACCATGTTCCGGTGGAGACGCACCTGTCCGCCCATGTCGGCCACGGCATCGGCCCCGACGGCGTCGACCTCGGCGAACGCTTCCTGTCGCAAGTGCTTGGACCGGAAAAATAGTTGGCGGGGGATTCGGTCCGTGCAAAACTTGGTGGTGTCATCACGCCGTCATACCCCATCTGGTATGACAGGGATGACTAAGGAAGCGGAACGCCTGTGGAAACTGCCGTACCGACTTTGGAGAGTTGCCCGGCGCTGGTGCTGAACGCGGACTATCGTCCGCTCAGCTACTACCCGCTCTCGCTGTGGTGCTGGCAGGACGCCGTCAAGGCGGTGTTCATGGACCGGGTGGTCATCGTCGCCGAGTACGACCGGGTGATCCGCTCGCCCAGCTTCGAGTTCAAGCTGCCCAGCGTCATCTGCCTGAAGCGCTACGTGAAGCCGGCGCCGTTCCCGGCGTTTACCCGGTTCAACCTGTTCCTGCGCGACGAATTCGCCTGCCAGTATTGCGGCAACCGCCACGACCTGACCTTCGACCACCTGGTGCCGCGCGCCTATGGCGGCATCACCACCTGGGAGAACGTCATTACCGCCTGCGCGCCCTGCAATTTGCGCAAGGGCGGCCGCACGCCGGGCGAGGCCGGCATGCACCCGCGCACCATGCCGTTCCGCCCCAGCCAGCACGATTTGCAGGACCGGGGACGGCGCTTCCCGCCCAATTACCTGCACAAAAGCTGGCGGGATTACCTCTACTGGGATGCGGTGCTGGAGCCGTAAGGGGCTCTGCTGGAGCGGCTGAACCAGCGGTTGGCGCTCGCGGAGACCAGCAGCAATGCGGCTACCACCAACAGCAACCCGAGTGATGCGGCGATGAAATCGTAAATCATGTTCCATCTCCACATGGACAGTCCCAGCCAACCACGCGTCATGTCTCCGCAACCAGGGCAGATTGGGGCGTACGGTAACACCGGAGCTGCCATGGCCGCCTCGATTTCGACTCGTGTAGAGAAGCCGCTGGACAACATGAAAATGGAATAGGCTATTCCGACAGCAACCACTGGAAAGTAAACTAGGCGCGCCCACCTTGCGCCTCTGCCAATGTTGCGGATCGCCAACATCAGGAAACAGCCAATCACCATCAATCCTAGCAAGACTGCCATGGTCTGGTGCTGTCCCAGCATGATGTAGTTGCTGATGACGCCAAACAGATGCGCCCACAGCAAAACCATCGCTGTCAGGACCGCGCGAGGTGTACGCGACGTGATGGCTGCCCCGTCCATCCGCTACCGCGCCATGTACCCGCCATCCACCACCAGCGACGAGCCGGTGATGTAGCTGGCCATGTCGGACATCAGGAAGATCACCGAGTTCGCCACGTCCTGGCCGGTGCCGAAGCGGCCGATCGGGTGCAGGTCGAGCAGCATCTGCTGGAATTCCTCGGGCAGCGGGCCAGAGCCCAGCCGTCCGTCGGAGATCACGGCGGGCGAGACCGCGTTGATGCGGATGCGGTCGCCGGCATATTCCAGCGCCGCCATCTTGGTGTAGCCCTCGACGGCGTGCTTGGTGGCCGGATAGTGGCCCGATCCGGCGATGGACACGTGGCCTTGCACCGAGCTGCAGTTGACGATGGCGCCGCCTGTCCCCTGCTTCAGGAACTGGCGGATCTCGTGCTTCATCGCCAGGAACACGCCCTTGACGTTGATGTTGAACATGTCGTCGAAGCTGTCGGCGTCCATGTCGGCGAGCCGGCCGCCCGCGGCACCGATGCCGGCATTGTTGAACGCGGCATCCAACCTGCCGAACTTCTTCACCGTCTCGGCGACGGCCTTCTCGATGTCGGCTTCGTGGGACACATCGCCCTGCACGAACAGCGCCTGACCGCCCGCCTGCTCGATCAGCGCCACGCATTCGGCGCCTTCCTCGGGCCGGCGGCCGGTGACCGCGACTTTGGCCCCGGCCTTCGCGATGGCCTGCGCGGTGATGCGGCCGATCCCGCTGGAGCCGCCGGTCACGAGCACGACTTTGCCTTCAAGCATCTGGTATCCTCCCCTTGGTTCGCGGGGAGTGTATTCGCAATCCCATCAGACGTCATCCCGCCGGGATGACAACGAGAATCAAACCCTCGACGACAGCCAGATCGCCAGCCGCGCGCCGGTCTTGATGGCGCCGGTCAGGAGCGGGTAGCCCACCGCCTCGCGGGCGCCGTGTTCCTCGGCCTCGGCCTTGTGCTCGATCTCCTCGGCGCGACATTCCTCGATCAGCGCCTTCAGTTCGGGGTCGTTGCCCTCGAGCCGCTCGGCCTGCTGCGTATAATGCTCGTCGATCACTTCCTCGACGGCGACGGTGCAGGCCATCGCGGCCTTCTCGCCGATCAGCGCCGTCGCCGCGCCCAGGGCGAAGCCGGCCATGTGCCACACCGGCGACAGCAGCGTCGGCCTTACCCGACGCTCGGTCATCAGCCGGTCGAACTTCTCCAGGTGCCGGGCTTCCTGAGCGGCCATGCGGCGGATCACCGCGCCCGAGGCGCGCGGGCCCAGCACGGCAAGCTGGCCTTCGTAGATGCGTACGGCGCCATATTCGCCGGCTTGGTCGACGCGGATCATCCGCGCCTTAACGTCGTCCTGGGTCAGCTCGCCGGGCAGGCGGTTCGGGGCATCGGTCATGGCCGTCCTTTCAGAGCCGTCCTTTTTGGGCCAGCCGGAACGCGAACAGCGCCAGCAGGCCCGAGACGACGAAATTGTAGCCCGCCATGGACACGCCGAACAGGGACCACGGCGTCTGGTCGCAGCGGATCAGGCCCGGGCCGATCTCCTGGTGGAAGATGTCGCCGGTCACCGGCGGACCCGAGCAGGTTTCCGGACCCGGCCACCAGTGATATTCGACGCCGGCGTGAAAGCCCGCGAGGCCCATGCCCACGAGCAGGGCGAGGCCGGTCAGAATGAGCGGCACCTTGGCCGACACCATGCCGCGCGTTGCCGCGAGGATCACGGCCAGCGCCGCCAGCGGGATCGCCGTGTAATAGGCATAGCGCTGCCAGTAGCACATCTGGCACGGCTCGAAGCCGCCGATATACTGGAACCCGTAGGCGCCGAGGATCATGGCGAGGCAGGCCGCGAGCAGCAGGACGGGTCCGGTGATGGGCGGTTGCGCCGATGGGGTCATGCGGTCCTCGCTGCCGGGAAACAGGCGTGCAAGTCATGTAACAGCCCGCTTTTGCTGCTGCAATCCAAACAGCCGCGCCTATCTGAGCGGGACGAGAACGGGAGACCATGATGGAGACGATGCACCGGCGCCCTATCCCCTCGACCGGCGAGCTGCTGCCGGTGATCGGCTGTGGCACCTGGCAAGCCTTCGACGTGCGCGACGCCGCGCCGCTGGTGCCGGTGGTCGGGGCGCTGTTCGGCGGCGGCGGCTCGCTGATCGACAGCTCGCCCATGTACGGCAAGGCGGAAGGCGTGGTCGGCGATGTACTGGGCCGCATGGGCGCGCTGGACCGCGCCTTCGTCGCCACCAAGGTGTGGACCTCGGGCCGCGACGCGGGCATCGCCCAGATGGAGCGTTCCATCGCCCTGCTCGGCCGGGTCGACCTGATGCAGGTGCACAATCTGCTCGACTGGCGCACCCATTTCGTGACCCTGCGGCGCTGGAAGGACGAGGGCCGGGTGCGCTATCTGGGCGTCACCCACTACACGCCGACCGCCCACGACTCGCTGGAAGCGGCCATGCGCGCCGAGCCCATGGACTTCGTCCAGCTCGACTACGCGCTCGACGACCGGGCGGCGGAACGCCGGCTGCTGCCTCTGGCCGCCGACAGGGGCATCGCGGTGATTGTCAACCGGCCGTTCGGCGGCGGCGGGCTGGCGCGGCGGGTGCGCGGAAGGCGAGTGCCGGACTTCGCCGCCGAGCTGGGCTGCGACACCTGGCCGCAGCTGCTGCTGAAATTCATCCTCGGCCATCCCGCCGTCACTTGCGCCATTCCCGCCACCGCCAATCCGGCCCACATGGCGGACAATGCCCGCGCCGGCGCCGGGCCGTTGCCCGACGAAGCCATGCGCGCCCGCATCGCGGCGGCGTTCGGAAGCTGAATTCGACCGCAAGACCCGGAGTGTCCTCTGCTGCGTCCTTCCATAGATATGGGTTGAAGCCGGCGCCGTTGCGCGGCTCAATCGGAAGGACAGGATCATGGAAATGACCGCGATCATCGACACATCCCACTGGCAGGCCGTGCTGGACCGCGATCCGGCGGCGAGCTTCGTCTATGCCGTCGTCACCACCGGCGTCTATTGCCGGCCCGACTGTCCGTCGCGCCGGGCCAAGCGCGAGAACGTCCGCTTCTTCGACAGCAACGGCGAGGCCGAGGCGGCGGGCTTTCGCGCCTGCCTGCGTTGCCGTCCGACCGAGGCCGACCGCACGGCGGAGCTGGTGGAGAAGGCCTGCCGCATCATCGAGGCCGCCGAGGAAACGCCGGACCTGGCGTCGCTGGCGGCGGGCGCCGGACTCAGCACCTACCATTTCCACCGGGTGTTCAAGGCGCGCACCGGCCTGACGCCGCGCGGCTACGCCCGGGCGTTGCGTGACCGCCGGGTCCGCGCGGCGCTGGGCGAGGCGGGCACGGTAACCGAGGCGCTCTACGACGCGGGCTTCGGCTCGTCGGGCCGGTTCTATGCGGGTTCCAACGCCAGCCTGGGCATGACGCCGACCCGCTTCCGCGCCGGCGGCGCCGGCGAGATCATCCGCTACGCCATCGGCCGGAGTTCGCTGGGCGGCGTGCTGGTTGCGGCCACGGACAAGGGCATCTGCGCCATCATGCTGGGCGACGATCCGGACATCTTGATCGGCGAGTTGCGGGGCCAGTTCAGCAAGGCGCGGCTGGTGGCCGGCGACCCGGAATTCGATAACTGGGTGTTGCAGGTGGTCGCCTTCGTCGACGATCCGCATCTGGGCCTCGACCTGCCGCTCGATATCAGGGGCACGGCGTTTCAGCGGCTTGTGTGGCAGGCGCTGCGCGCCATCCCCATGGGCGAGACGCGCACCTACACCGATATCGCCGAAGCGCTCGGCATGCCGAACGCGGTGCGCGCGGTGGCCGGCGCCTGTGCCTCCAACGCCGTCGCCGTCGCCATCCCGTGCCACCGCGTCCACCGGATCGGTGGTGCGCTCGCCGGCTATCGCTGGGGCATCGAACGCAAGCGCGCGCTGCTGGACAAGGAAAAATGACCGGCGATCTGCTCGCGGGACTGAGCGCACCGTCGGCCGAGGCGCTGGCTGATGGCGCCGTGCTGCTGCGTGGCTTCGCCGCAGCGGACGCGCCCGCGCTGCTCGGCGAAATCCGGCAGATCACCGAGCAAGCGCCGTTCCGGCAACTGATCACGCCGGGCGGCTTCCGCATGTCGGTGGCCATGACCAATTGCGGCGCGGTTGGCTGGATCAGCGACCGGCGCGGCTACCACTACGGCGCCGACGACCCCGAGACCGGACGGCCCTGGCCCGCCATGCCGCCGCTGTTCCGCGAGTTGGCCGATCGCGCGGCGGCAGCCGCCGGCTTTCCCGGCTTCGAGCCCGAGGCCTGCCTGATCAACCGCTACGCGCCGGGCGCTCGGCTCACCCTGCACCAGGACCGCGACGAAGGGAACCTGTCGCATCCGATCGTTTCGGTGTCGCTTGGCGTGCCCGCCACCTTCCTGTTCGGTGGCCTCGACCGCAAGGACAAGCCGCGCCGGGTCCGCGTCGAGCATGGCGACGTCGCGGTGTGGGGCGGACCATCGCGCCTTGCTTTCCACGGCATCGACACGATGAAGCCGGGACACCACGACCAGACCGGCGAGTGGCGCTACAACCTGACATTTCGCAAGGCGCTATAACTTGTCTGCCAGCCGTTGACCGCGTGCGCGCCCTCGCTATGATGCGCTTCCTCCGCGCGGGCGTGGCGGAATGGTAGACGCGGCGGACTCAAAATCCGTTTCTAGCGATAGAGTGTCGGTTCGAGTCCGACCGCCCGCACCAGCCTTCGCGCTGTGCGCTTCGGCCTGGCGAGCCGGGAACGAGAATGCTCACATCGGCAGATGATCGAGCGGCAGCGATGCCGGCGACTTCACCGTGCGGATGGCGAAGTTCGACCGCACGTCGATGACGCCGGGGAGCCGGAGCAGCCGGCCCATCAGGAACTGCTCGTAGCCTTCCAGGTCCGGCACCACCACCTCGATCAGGAAATCGTGTTCGCCGGACACCAGGTAGCAGGCGATCACCTCGGGCACGTCCGCCACGGCCCGCTGGAACGCGGTCGCCTCCTCGTCGTGATGGCGCTCCACCTTGACGCCGACGAACACGGTCAGGCCCAGGCCCGCGTTCTTGCGCGACAGCGTGGCACGGTAGCCGGCGATGATGCCAGCCTCCTCCAGAATCCGCACCCGGCGCAGGCAGGGCGAGGGCGACAGGCCGATGCGGTCGGCAAGCTCCACATTGGTCAGGCGCGCGTCCTCCTGCAACTCGCGCAGGATGCGGCGGTCGATGGCGTCCAGGGTCAGTTTTGGCATAAACCGCGTTTTATTGAAGATAAGTTGGTGGAATATGCCAGAACTGTACGGTTTTTCCTTATAGAACGCAAGGACATGCGCCGACATCCGGGACTAGATTTCCGTTCGTCGCCAGCATCGGCGGCGATGCGCGGGGCGGCGCTACCGCCCGACCAAGAGGAGTGAGACAGATGCCACTGGTCACCATCAAGGGTATCGAAGGCGTGTTTTCCCCGGAACAGAAGCGCGACGTCATCGAGCGCGTCACCGAGGCCATGGTCGCGGTGGAAGGCGAGGCGCTGCGCCCCTATACCTTCGTGATCTTCGAGGAAGTGAAGAGCGGCGATTGGGGAATCGGCGGCAAGACGCTCGAGGCCAAGGACGTGAAGGCCATGCAGGCAGCCGGCGCCGCCAGGGCCGCCTGATCGATCCGGACGCGGGTTTTGCAATCCGCCCTGACCGTGTAGCCTTCGCTTTCCCAGGCTGGAGGCACCATGTCCAAGGATGCAAAACCCGCGATCCGCGTCGGCATCGGCGGCTGGACGTTCGAGCCATGGCGCGGCGACTTCTATCCCGAGGGCCTGACCCAGAAGCGCGAACTGGAATATGCCAGCCGCCAGCTCACCTCGATCGAGGTCAACGGCACGTTCTACGGCTCGCAGAAGCCCGAGACCTTCGCCAAATGGCACGATGAGACGCCCGCGGATTTCGTGTTCTCGCTGAAGGGGCCGCGCTTCACCACCAACCGGCGCGTGCTGGCCGAGGCGGGCGAATCCATCTCGCGATTCATCGGCAGCGGCGTGCTGGAGCTCAAGGACAAGCTGGGCCCCATCAACTGGCAGTTCGCCGGCACCAAGAAGTTCGATCCCGACGATTTCGAAGCGTTCCTGAAGCTGCTCCCGCACGAGGCCGGCGGCCGGGCGATCCTGCATGCCGTCGAGGTGCGCCACGACAGCTTTCGCACCCCGGAATTCGTCGACCTTGCCCGCAAGCACAGGGTCGCGGTCGTCAACGCCGGCGATTCCGAATACCCGCAGATCGCCGATTCCACGGCCTCCTTCGTCTATCTCCGGATCATGGGAACCGAGGAGGCGCACCCGCTCGGCTATTCGCCCAAGGCGCTCGACGCGTGGGCCGAGCGGGCCAAGACCTATGCGGCGGGCGGCGTGCCGCAGGATCTGCAGACGGTGGGGGACGCCACCAAGGCCGAACGGCGCGACGTCTTCCTTTACGTCATCAGCGGCCACAAGGCGCGCAATCCCGCCGCCGCCATGGCGCTGATCGAACGCCTCAGATCCGGTTGAGCGCCGGGTCCGCGCCGCCCGCCCAGGCCTTGCGATAAAGCTCCCTCGTCGCCGAGGCGGCGAACGGGTCGCCGGCCTTGGCATAGGCTTCCTTCAGGCCGTAGAGCGCCCAGCCGTTGCCCGGGCTGCGGATCAGCGCCTCGCGGAACGCCTGCACCGCCTTGTCGGTGTCGCCCGCCTGCAGCAGCACGATGCCCAGGGTCTGGCGGATCGGATAGTACCAGTAGGGCGGCTCGGTATAGGGAATGGCGTCCTCGATCGCGATCGCCTGACGCAGCAATCCGGCGGCGTCGGCGTATTTGCCCTCCGCCTGGGCGGCGCGCGCGCCGACCACCAGTTCGGCCACCTGCAGGATCTGCGGCGCCGGCACCGCGGCGTCAACCAGCACCTTCATGGCGGGGCCTTCGCGGATGGCGGCGATCGCCTTGATCTCCGCGCGCGCCGCCGCCGCGTCTCCCTCGAGCGCATGGGCGATGCCCCGCGCGTAGTGCCAGTGGGCGATCACGAAGGGGAACCGGTCGTCCGGCCGCTGCAGCGCCAGCACATCGCCCGGTGGCGCGAACAGCGCCCTGGCCAGGTAAGGCGCCGCCATCACCGGCTGCACCAGTCCGGGGACCGCCAGCGCCATCTCGGGATTGATGATCTTCGCCAGCTTGTCGGCCGCCGCGAGCGCGGTCCGGCCGTCGCCGGCCATCATCGCCGACGTCATGAGGAAGTGCACGTTGTGCGGGTAGTAGGCGTTGGCATAGAGCGCCTCGCCAGCGTTCGCCATATGGATGAACGCCTCGTCGGCTTCCGCGGCGACAATGTTGCTGGCCAGCGAGTCCTTGAACCGGCCGATGCGGTAGTAGATGTGGGACGGCATGTGCACCAGATGGCCCTGCCCCGGCATCAGCGCCGCCAAACGCCCGGCCGGCGCTTCCGCCCGCCACGGATCGGCCGACGCCTCGGTCAGGTGGATGTAGAGGTGGATCGCGCCCGGATGATTGGGGTTGGCGGCCAGCACCTGCTCGATGGCGGCGATGGCCGGGCCGATCCGGCCCTTGGGCGTTACCCGGTCGGCTTCCCAATAGTCCCAGGGCTGGGTGTCCATCGCCGCCTCCGCGTAGAACACGGCCACGTCCTGGTTGCCGGGGAAGCGCTTGTGCACCGCCAACATGGCGTCGGCGTAGGCCGCGTCGAACGGCGCGCGCTCGGATTTGGGATCGATGGAATAGCGGGCCTTCAGCGCCCCGATCAGCGCCTTCTCGACGTCGGTTTCGGTATCGACGGCGGCAACCGTCTTCTGCAGCGCCTCCCAGGCCGGCGGCGAGGCTTCCGGGTCCATCGGCACGTTGATGTTGGCGCCCAGCGACAGCGACTCGCCCCAGAAGCACATGGCGCAGCGCGGATCGAGTTGTTGCGCCGCCTTGAAGGCGCGGATCGCCTCGGCATGGTTGAAGCCGAACATCAGCCGCACGCCCTGGTCGAAATAGGCCTGCGCCTGCGGCGAGCTGGTGGTCACCTTCATGGAGAAGCTACCCAGATTGTCGTAGAGCGGCGGGGCATCGCCGGGCTGGGTCGCCGCCTGTGCGGCCGGGATGGCGAACAGGGCGACGAGGCGGGACAGCCGGTCGCCGCCGCCGCGCGTACCGCCGCACAATCCGGCCCGAAGCCGTGACGGGTCGAACAGCCGCGCCGCGTCGGCGGCATGGGTCGTCGGTGGGCCTTCGGGCGCGAGCACGGAGGCGCCGACGACGAGGGCGACCGCTGCAAGGCTGGTGGCAAGAAGGCGGTTCATGGTCCCCTCCGCGATTGACGATGCAGTCCACGCGTATGCCGCCTACTTTACTGCAAGACGGCGCTGGAACGAAGTTGCCTCCGGCTGGAGACGAGGGGAAACTGGGGCACCATCCACCGCAAAGGATCGCCGATGCCGCCTGCAACCTCCCTGATCCAGCGGGCGCGGCTCGTCGGCGTGCTGATGCTGACGGCGTGGCTCGCGGCCTGCGGCGTGATCGGGCCGTCGAAGGAGGCGGTGGAGACGTTCTCCACCGAGGTGGTGCCGGTGATCGCCGAATGGCGGGCGGACGCGCTGAAGCCCTACGGCACCGAGGAATTCAACGCCAGGCTCGCCACCGCCGATCAGCAGCGGATGTTCGTGGTGTTCTCGAAGCTGGGCGACCTCGCCAGCTTCCAGCCGCCGTCCATGACCGGCTACTCCACCGCGACCGGCAAAGGCACCTTCGTCACCGTCGACATCAACGCCAAGTTCGCCAAGGGGCCGGCCGTCATCCGCATGGTGCTGCGCAGCAGCGGCGGCGAGCTCAAGCTGAACGCCCTCAACATAAGGTCGCCGGCGTTCGGCGACCCGTCGGCCCAGCCTAACGCGGTGCAGCAGATCTGACGCTTCAGGCCGCTGCCGCGTGCGCCTCGGCCAGGTCGCGCGGCAGACGCCGTGCGGCCAGATAGTAGAACAGCATGCTGAGCACGATCGGAACGGTCAGCGCCATCATGGCGTAGCGCAGGGATTCGCGGCCCAGCGACGGCGCCATCAGGTCGCTCAGCAACCCGACGATGAATGGGCCGAGCCCGCCGCCAATCACGTTCAGGCAGAACAGCAGGAAGGCCGCCGCCAGTGCGCGCAGCCGCAGCGGCACCAGCTCCTGCACCAGCGCGAAGCTGGGGCCGGCGTGGAAGATGGCGAGCGACGCGGGCAGGGTCAGCAGCGCCAGGGTCAGCCACTGGTTGTTGGCCAGGAACGCGGCGATCGACAACGGCGCGGCGATGCTGGCGGTGATGCAGATGATCCACAGCCGCCAGCGCACGTCGCGCTTGCCGGTGCGGTCGGCCAGCCAGCCGCCGGCCAGGGTGCCGACGGCGCCGCCAACGCCGACCAGGATGCCGATGATCGGTCCGATCTCGCCCGGGCTCAGTCCGTAGCTGCGGTGGAAGAACGCCGTCGCCCAGGCGATGGCGCCATAGCCGAACATGCCGGCGCAGGAGAATCCGGCAATGATCCACAGGAGCGACCGGCGTTTAATGATGGTGCGAACTAGGTCCCCAAAGCCGAAGTCCCAAATCGCCACGATTATTTTTCGTAACCGACTAAATAGTTGACCGTCGAACAAAATGCTCATGGCTGTTCCGGTCAAAGCTTCGGCCATACGAGTTTTGAATTTGACCCATTCCTCATCGTCAGGCTCATCCTTAAAGCCATCCACGTATCCGCGGCGCGGCTCGCGCATGGCGGCGAGGATGATCAGCGCCATCAGCAGCCCGGGCACGCCGACGACGAGGAAAGCCATGCGCCAGCCGAAGGCCTCGGCCAGCATGCTGCCGGCGATGAAGCCGAACATGATGCCGAGATTGGGTCCCACGGCCAGCATCGCCATCGGCATCGCCCGCTCCTTGGGCGCGAACAGGTCGGAGACGATGCTCTGCGACGCAGGTCCCGCGCCCGCCTCGCCCACCGCGACGCCGATGCGCGCCAGGATGAGCTGCAGGGCGGTCGTCGCCAGGCCGCAGAACACGGTCATGGCGCTCCACACCGCGATGGCGGCCGCGATCAGGTTGCGGCGGTTGGCCCGGTCGGCCAGCAGCGCGAGCGGCACGCCGAGGATGGCGTAGAACACCGAGAACGCCGCGCCGGTCAGCAGCCCCATCACCTTGTCGGACAGGCTAAACTCGGCCTTCACCGGCTCGACCACCACGTTCAGCACCTGGCGGTCCACATTGGCGAAGATCTGCACCGCCAGCAGGAGGACCACGATGGTCCAGCGCCCGGCGGTTTCGGGCGACATGGTCGTCCGGTCTGCGGTGTCCAAGCAGAAAGCTCCCGTGGTTGTGGCGGGGACCTTAACGGGCAAGGCCAGCGTGCGCTACCGCTCTGAGGCGCGCCCGATGGCAACCCTTGGCGCGCGCACCGTCCCTGCACTAGCATCGGACCGGGTCTTGCAAGGGGCGGGGCGATGTCGTCGATCACATACGCTGTGGATGCCGTGCCGCCGCTCCGGACGACGTGGCTCAACGCGCTGCAGCACATCTCGCTCAGCGCGGTCACGCTGATCTTCCCCCGTATCGTGGCGCAGGCGGCCGGCGCCGATCCCGAAACCGTCACCCGTTACGTCAGCCTGGCGATGGTGGCGATGGGCATCGGCACGCTGATCCAGGCCTATGGAAGGCGCGGCATCGGCTCGGGCCACCTGCTGCTGGGGCACTGCACGATCCTCTACGTTCCTTTCGCGGTCGAGGCGGCGAAGGCCGGCGGGCTGGGCGCGGTCGCCGGGCTGACGATCGTCGCGGGACTGACCGAGATGGCGCTGTCGCGCTGTATCCGCGCCCTGCGCGCCTATGTGCCGCCGGAGATCATCGGCGTGGTCATCTCGCTGCTCGGCATCGCCCTCGGCGTGTTCGGGCTGAAACTGATGATCGGCGCCGGGCCGAACGGGCCGGTCGGGCCTAACGAACTGGCCGCCGCCGCCATCACCTTGGCAACCATCATCGGCGTCGCCATCTGGGGAACGCCGGGCCTGCGGTCGCTGGCGGTGCTGGTCGGCGTGGTGACGGGGTGCGTCGCCTATGCCGGTCTCGAGATCGCCTCGGGCGACGCAAGGGCGGCCGCGGCGAACATCGCGTTCATCGCGCCGGCCTGGCCGCTGTTCGCGCCGTCGTTTCCGGTCGCGTTCCTGCCGGGTTTCCTGATCGGTGCGCTGGCCTGCTTCGTGCGCGCCATGGCCGACCTGACCGCGTGCCAGCAGCTGACCGATCCCAACTGGAAGTCGCCCGACTTCAAGGCGATCCGCGCCGGCACGCTGGCCGACGGCATGGGCTGCGTCGTCGCGGGCGTCCTGGGCGTGCTGGGCACCAACACCTATTCGGGCAGCGTCGGCCTGGCCGCCGCCAACGGCGTCCATGCGCGGCGGGTCGGCGTCGCCGCGGGCGTCGGCTGGATCGCCCTCGGGCTCATCCCCGGCGCGGCCGGTGTGCTCTATGCGATCCCGGCCGACATCCTCGGCGCAGCGTGCTTCTACTCGGCCACCTTCACCCTCAAGACCGGCATCGGGATGCTGTCGCAGCGGCTGATCGACGCGCGCCGTACCCTGGTCATCGGCTCGGGCATCGTCGTCAGCGTGCTCGCCACCGACATCAAGGGCATGCTGCACCTGCCGTCGCTCGGCCAGCAGCTGATGAACTCGCCGCTCGCCACCGCCATGCTGGCGGCGCTGGCGCTCAACGCCGTGCTGCGGCTCGGCATTTCGAAGGACGCCAGCCTGCGCTGGCGGCCGGGCAATGCCGGCGCGCTTAAGGATTTCTGCGAGGCGCAGGGCCGCGCCTGGGGCGCGCGCGTCGACCTCATCAGGCGCGCGGGAAACTTCCTCGAGGAGTTCGCCATCCTCGCCCCGCGCCTCGCGCGGCCCGACACCGATGCCGGGCTCGAGTTGCGCTACGACGAGGTCGGCCTGCAGATCGAACTGTCATGGCAGGGCGAGCCCGTGAACCTGGGTGGCTCTGTCAACATGGAGGCCGACGACGGCAGCTTGCAGGTCACACTTATGCGGCACTGGGCCGATGAGATGAACCTGGACAGCAACAGTGATGATCGCCAGATCCTGGTGGCCTACGTCGATGACCGATGATGTTTGTCTGGGCAGAGTGGCATGAAATTTTACTGGAGAAGATTCTTGAAGGCTGTCCAGAGGTTTTGGCGTCCTATGCCAGAAGGCTGGAAGATTGAGCTCATAGTCAGATTTTTACTTATAGGCGGGATCGTTGCGGCATTAATTCGATGTGATGAAAAGCGGATGGAAGAGAGGAAGATGCATCAAAAAAGTTACCACTTCGACCGGTCTCGGTAGGGATCGGTCCCGTCCCACCCGACTGACGCATCGGCAATCCTGCCGAACAGATCCTGCAAATCCGGCGTGTCCTCCAGCAGCTCGGTCATGATGCCGAAGGCGGGGCGGGTGTCGATGAAGCAGAAGCGGCGGGTGCCGACCGAACCCGAATGGGCGATTTCGAAGCCCTGCTTCAGGTAGCTTTCCAGTTCGCGGTCATAGTCCTCGACGATGGTGCCCATATGGTGCGGGCCGCTCTGGCCCGGAGCGAACACGTCGCGGAACGCCGACGGCGCATTGTCGTACTGGGTCAGCAGCTCGATCTGGATCGGCCCGGCCTGGGCGATGGCGCCGCTGAAATCCAGCTTCTGCGGCGTGCCGCGGTGGACGATGTCGAGCGTGTTGCGGGTGCCGTAGTAGAACGGGCCCACGCCCGAATGCTCGTACCAGTGGCGCATGGCCGCCTGGATGTCGTCGACGAACCAGGCCATCTGCATGAACGTGCCGTTCGGAACCCGCATCGTATTCTCCCCTATGCTTTAACCTTGAACATGGCGGCCGCCGTGTCGTGGGACCGGCGCGCGGCGTCATCGAGCGTCATGGCGCGCACTGCGTCCGAGATCACCTCGCAGCCGAACGGGCCGGTGAAGCCCAGTCCGTCGATGGCCGCCAGATAGCCGGCGATGTCGACATCGCCGTCGCCGCAAAACCGGCGGCGCTTCCAGGTGTCTTCCAGCATGGTCCCCTCGACCTCGCGCGGCGCGTCGCACAGTTCGACGCCAAACAGACGCTCCGGCGGCAAGGCGGCGATCTCTTCCGGCGTCACGCCTGCCCGATCCAGGTGCCAGAAATCCAGGATCAGCCCGCCATTCGCCCGGCCCGCGCCCTCGACGATGGCGAGCGCCGTTGCCAGATCCATCACCACCGAGAACGGCACCATTTCCAGGCTGACCCTGGTGCCGGCCTTCGCGGCGGCGTCGCACAACGCGCCGAAGGGATCGGTCATGTCATGCGCGGTCCATCGGCCCGCAAGCCCGCCGCCGATCTTCATCTGGAATGCGCCCAGCTCGCCGGCCGCCTCCAGCAGCAGAAGGCGCTCGGCATCGGAGGCGGCGCGCAACTCGCCGTCGGCGAACCAGTTGCGCAGGCATTCCACCTCCACATGCCGTATGCCGTTGCCGGCCAGCAGCGCGCGGATATCCGCCCAGTTCAGACTTTCGAGGCTGGCCGACAGGTCGCTGGCATAGAAGCCGAAGCCCGTGTAGCCGGCACGCGCCGCCGCTTCGATGCGGTCGCGCAGCGAATGCGGGCTGGCGCCGGTCGCAAGCGACGGCGGATGGTCGCCGGCGATGGTGAAATAGCTGGCCAGCAGGTCCGGCACGGAGCTACTCGCCGATATATTTGGCCAGCGTCTCGTGCACCCGCCGGATGCGGGATTCCTGGTAGGTGGACAGGCTGGCCTTGCCTTTCCTGCTGCCGCGCATGCCTTCCTGCTGCCAGCGCATGATGCTCGTGTCCTGGTTGTAGACGCTGGCGACGAACGGATCGAGGCCCGGCACCATGGCGAACGAATCCTCCTCGCGCAGCCGCACCGGCTCGGCCGGGTCGGGACGCCCGTCCTCGGGCCGGAACGGCCGCAGCCGCATGGTTTCCATCACGCAGCGGTTGGGATCGTTGCCGATGGGCCGGAACACGGTCATCTGGGCGCTGGTCAGGCCCGCGTTCACCATCACGTTGGGGAATACGTTGTACTTCAGGGAATCGACGATCTCGGCGTCGGACAGGTTCGACAGGTCCATGCCGAACTTTTCCGCGAAGTTCCGGCGCATGGCTTCGGCGATGACGATTCGCGCGGTCTTGCCTTCCGGCACCAGCATGCGGCCATTGCCCTTGGCGGTGCTGGGATCGCCCAGGAACATGCTGTCCAGCAGTTCCTGCTCGGTCTTGGGCTGGGCGGTCGGGCTGGTCACGCCCATGGCGCTCAGGTCGCGGCTGACATTGTCGCCGAAGATGTCGTGCTGCAGGTTCCAGTCGCTGACCACCGTGGTCAACTCGGGATGGACGACGGGCGTGTGATAGGCCTCCATGAACGCCTCCAGCGCCACCTTCCAGTTGCAGTACAATTCTTTCTGGAAATGGATGTAGGTGTACCAGTTGGTCAGGTCGCGCTTGGCGAAGTGCTCCGGCAGCACCTCGAGATAGTCCAGCAGCGGCCTGGCGTTCTCGTCCATGTTGATGAACACGAAGGTGTTCCATGCCTCGACCTTCACCTCCGGCAGGCGGTTCGCCTCGTAGTCCAGGTACTTGAACTCCCACGCGCACGGCACCTCGTTCAGCGTGCCGTCAAGGTTCCAGGTCCAGCCGTGGAACGGGCATTGCAACTCGCCGCTCCGGCCACTGGTGCCGGACGGCTTCAGCTTGGTGCCGCGATGCAGGCAGGAATTGTAGTAGCCGCGCAGGCCGTCCCCGGTGCGGACGACGATGATCGACCAGTCGCCGATGTCGTGCACCCAGTAGTCGCCGACCTCGGGAATGTGCTCCTCGCGGCAGACGAACTGCCAGACGCGCGGCCACATGCGCTCCATCTCCAGGTCGAAGAACGCCTGGGAGGTGTACTGCTCGAGCGGGATGTCGTCGGTGGGCTGGGGCGGGTTGGACTTCAGCGCCAGCAACGGCGCGACCGGCGTGCTGTCCGTGGCGATGATGTCCTGGTAGCTGCGGAAGGGCGGCGCGTCGGCCCGGGAGAACTTGGTGATGTGCTCGTTCATTGCATTCGTCCCCGTTAGCAATTAGACATTTGTCTAATACTGATGGCCCGGCCAGGCAAGGATTGATGTCCACGGTGCGCAAGCGGGATGCGGCGGCAACGCGCGAGAAGATCCTCGACGCGGCCGAGGAGTTGTTCGCCGAGCGGGGCTATCATGGCGTGTCCATTCGCGAAATCGTCGGCCGCGCCGGTGTCGATCTGGCGCTGGTGCATTACTATTTCGGGCCGAAGGATGCGCTGTTCCGCGAGGTGCTCGAGCGCCGCGGCGTCGAGCACGCCGCCGATCACATGGCCGCGCTTGAAAAGCTGAACGCCGAGTCGAACGGTCCGCCGGGGGTGGCCGCGCTGATCCGCGCCTTCTGCGAGCCCATGTTCGAAAAGATGAGCCGTGGTCCGCAATGGCGGAACTACATGCACCTACTGGCGCACCGGGCTCTCGCGCGCCAGAGCGAGGTCTTCCTGGCACCCTACGAGAAGACCTTCGAGCCGATGACCCGCGCCTTCATCGCCGCGTTCCGCGAGGCACTGCCGGACGCCGAAGAGAACAACCTGTTCCACGCCGTCTATTTCATGCACGGCGCCATCGTCTACGCGCTGGCCGAAACCGGCGCCATCGAGCGGCTGTCCGACGGCAAGATGGATGGCTCGGATTTCAATACCCTGCTGGACAGGTTCGTGCCGTTCTTCACGGCCGGGTTCATGGCGCTGGCGAAGCCGGCGTAGGACCGGTTACTGCTGAAGCATCCACCATCCCTATCCCGTGTCCCTGAGCTTGTCGAAGGGCCTTGCACCAGCGCTCGTGCAGGACCCTTCGACAAGCTCAGGGACACGGTGGAGGATGTGAGTTGCAAAGGCAGTGGTGCGCGGCGCTCTCACCCCTTCAGCAGCGCGACGAAGTCGATCATGTGCGGGTCGGCGTCCCTGATCTCGCCGTCGATCCAGCGGCCGTTGCCCCTGAAGCGGCCGCTCTTGCCCGTGGCCGGGTCGTGGACGGCGACGGTGCCGTCCTCCTGCCTTGTGTAGACGCGCCCGTCGATGGCGCTGGTCCGCGAAACCGTCATGCTATCCTCTGAAACGAAGGACCCGGCCGAGGCCGGGTCCTGCAACGCGCGCTATTCGGCGTTGATGTATTCGTCGATCTTCCAGTGCAGGTGGCGCACCCGGCTTTCCTGGTAGTTGGCCAGGGTCACGCCCTTTTTCAGCGACTTCATGCCCTTCTGCACCATCGGCATGTTGGTCATGTCCTGCTGGAACACGCCGGCCAGGCCGCCGATCTCGTCCTCGGCGACGATCCATTCCTGGTCCTCGCCCAGCAGGCGCATGGGCGCCGGATCGGGCCGCGGTCCGTTCAGGTCGTAGTCGCTGAGGATGAACACCTCCATCAGCGCCGAATCCGGGTTCAGCCCGTCGGGGCGGAAGCGGTAGGTGATGTTGGTGCCCATGCCGCCCCAGGGGAAGAAATTGGGGAACACGAAATACTGGATGGCGTCGAGCATCTCGCTGTCGGTGGCGTCCGAATAGTCGCGGTTCTTGGCCGCGCCCACCTGCTTGCGCCGCATCTCGGCCATGTACTGGCGGGCGGTCATGCCCTCGGGCACCTTGAACTCGTTCATGGCCATGCCCATGCGATAGGCGCGCGGCGTCATCGAGTCGACGATGGCCTGCTCCTCCATCGGCGGGATATGTGGGCTCTGCACGCCCATGGCGGTGATCATGCGGTTGTAGTTCAGCTTGGGATCGACGTCGTACTGGGTGTTGGCGTCAGCCGTGGACGGCATGATCTGTGGATGGGTGGCGACCACGTGGAAGCTTTCGGCGAACGCCTCGATGCCGACCTTCCAGTTCATGTCCACGCGCTTGGCGATGTGGTTCATGACGTACTTGTTCTTGAAGTCCCAGCGCTCGAATTCCGGGATCATGTCGCCCAGGAAACTTTCCAGGCTTTCGGCGTTGTCATCCATGTTGATGAACACGAAGCCGCCCCAGGTGCCAACCTTGACTTCCGGCAGGGCATATTCGGCGTCGACGATGTGCGGGAAATCCCAGCGGCAGGGGAAATCGCTCAGCGTACCGTCGAGGGTCCAGGTGAAGCCGTGGAACGTGCAGCGCAGCTCGGTGGCGTTGCCATGGGTGCCTTCCGGCTTCAGCTGGTTGCCGCGGTGCAGGCAGGCGTTCCAGTAGGCCTTGATGGTCTCGGGTTCGGTGCGGATCACCAGAAACGACCATTCGCCGATCTCATAGGTGATGAAGTCGCCCACTTCCGGGATGTGTTCCTCGCGGCAGGCGAACTGCCAGACCTTGGTCCACATCTTGTCCATCTCGAGCCGGGCGAATTCCGGGTCGGTCCAGCGCGACGTCGGCAGCCGGTCCGAGCCCATGTGGACGTTGAAGTTCTTGCGCAGCACCGGCGGCACCGGAAGCTTCTCGCGATCGAGCAGCTCCTGCACGGAAATGGCTTCCGAGCGGGCCTCGCCGGGCTTCAGCGTCTTGGGGTTCTCGATGTTCATGGCTCTGCTCCTCGTTTCGCGGTGGCGTGCGGTAAAAGCCCGGTTGAACACGTTCCATATTTGACCGGTTCTGGTCAAATATTATGGCGCGTTCGGCCCGTTTCCTGCGCCCTGAATATTTCTCACCTTTATTCAATCGGCGCAAGAACCCGAGGGCCAGGTCATGGCTGATGACGGAGACGCATTCGCGGACACTATTTTATGCACATGTGATTGTTCCCATATACAGGAAGATCCGCGAAGAGGCGAACAAAACCACCAGCGCCGCCGACAACTACAGGCCGATCGCGCTCAGTCCCGGATGGTCGTCGGGCCGCCGGCCGAGCGGCCAATGGAATTTCCGCTCACCGGCAGGGATGGGCAGGTCATTGATGCTGGCAATGCGCAGGCGCATCAGTCCACCCTCTTCGAATTCCCAGTTTTCGTTGCCATAGCTGCGGAACCAGAAACCACTGTCGTCATGCCATTCATAGGCAAAGCGGACGGCGATGCGGTTCTCGCGAAACGCCCAGAGTTCCTTGATCAGCCGGTAATCCAGCTCCCGCGCCCATTTGCGGGCGAGGAACGCCTCGATCGCCACGCGGCCCTCGACGAATTCGGCACGGTTGCGCCACCGGCAGTCGGCTGTATAGGCCAGCGCCACACGTGCCGGATCGCGGCTGTTCCATCCATCCTCGGCGAGGCGCACCTTCTCGAGCGCGCCTTCCAGCGTGAAGGGCGGCAGGGGCGGACGGGATTCGGTCTGCATGGTCATTCTCCTTTCGCCGCGGCCAACGCCTGTCGAAGCGCGGCGTTTTCATTCTCCAGCTGTTCCATTCGGGCGCGCAAAGGCGCCAGCGCCGTCTCGATCTCGGCTTGCGTGAAGCGGGGCGTGATGTGTTGCGGGCAATTCCAATCGAACGCTTCGAGGTGCAGCACGATCGCGCGTTCCGGCCTGGCCTTGTAGCCGGGCAGGGCAAGCTGCTCCGCCAAGACTGCGTCGCTGGCCAGTTCCCTCTCTTCGGCACGGGCGTAGATCTTCAGGCGGCGGCGGTTGGGATAGTCCATCAGGATCAGCGCGACCCGGTCGTTGGCAGCCAGATTGCCGACACTGATATACTGCCGGTTGCCGCGAAAATCCGCGAACGCCAGCGTCCTGTCGTCCAGCACGCGCAGAAACCCCGCGGGTCCGCCGCGATGCTGGACATAGGGCCAGCCGGTCTCGCCGACGCTTGCCACGTAGAAGCTGTCACGGGCGGCGATGAACTGCATTTCCGTATCCGTGAATCGGTCGAACTGCCGGTCGGTCTTCGAGAGTGACCAATGTTCGCCGCTGCCATTGGCCGCCTGCGCCGACTTGACGCTCGGGGTCATGGCGATGTCGAGGAATCCATAGGCCATAGTCATTCTCCCTTCGCAACTGGGCCGGACCGGGGGGTGCCGGTCCGGCCGATTGGTCATGCGGCCTGCGCGGCCTGCACCACCGGGAAATCGATGTCGGTCTGCGCGACATTGTTGACCAGGTTGGTGAACACGTTCTCCGCCACGACGGCGACGATCTCGATGATCTGGGCATCGCTGAACCCCGCCAGCTTGACGGCGTCCAGATCAGCGCCGCTGACGCGGCCGCGCGTCTCCGCAACCCTGGCGGCGAAGCGTACAGCGGCATCAGCCTTGGGATCGCCTGACGCGCCGCGCCTGTTCAGGGCAACCTCCTCGGCAGTGAGTTTGGCCAGGTTCAGGGCCAGGTAGGTATGGGCCGACAGGCAGTAGTCACAGCCATTGACCTGCGCGACTGCCAGCGCGATGCGCTCCCTGGTTCTCACGTCGAGGGCCTTGGTCAGTGCGCCGCCAAGCGAGGTCAGGCCGGTCAGCGCGGCGGTGCTCGACGACACGAGCAGGAAGAGGTTGGGGACAACACCCAACTGCTTCTGGACGGCATCAAGGATGGGCCGCGAGGCGGCGGGTGCGTCATCGCGGGTCGGAATGGCAAGGCGGGACATCGGGGCTCTCCATCTGGATGTGGCCGTGATTGGCCGGACAGGAGAGACCCTATTAAATTTCATATTTCGTAGTAATATGGTATTATTGATAGTGATACTCTCAATATTTGGAATAAGTAGATGGACCGCATCGAGGCCATGTCCATCCTGGTCGCCGCCGTCGAAACCGGCAGCTTCTCGGCGGCCGCCCGCAAACTTGGCACGTCCCTTCCGACCGTCAGCCGCAAGGTGGCGGAGTTGGAAGCGCATCTCAACGCCCGGTTGCTGATTCGATCGACGCGCAAGCTGACGCTGACCGATGCAGGGGACGCGTATGTAGCCGCGTGTCGGCGGATCCTGGAGCAGCTGGACGAAGCGGAACGGGCGGCTTCTGGCGAATACAGCACGCCCAAGGGCGATCTGGTCATTACCGCGCCGGTGGTGTTTGGCCGGCTGCATGTGCTGCCGGTGGTGACGGCGTTTCTTGCCGCCTACCCGCAGATCAACGTGCGGCTGGCGCTCTCCGACCGCAATGTGCATCTGATCGACGATCACATGGATGTGGCGGTGCGGATTGGCGCATTGCCTGACAGTGGCCTTGTCGCCGCCCGCGTGGGCGCCGTGCGGCACATCGTGTGCGGCAGCCCGGCCTTTTTCGCCGCACACGGCGCGCCAACGCAACCGGTCGACCTGCGGGCGATGCCCTGTATCAGCTTCGACGGCATTGCGCCGGCGGCATCCTGGAGCTTCGCCGACCGTGGCTCCGGTGCACCGAAGCCGGTTGCCATTTCCCCCCGCCTTTCGGTCAACACGGCGGAAGCTGCCATCGACGCGGCGATAGCCGGGCTCGGCCTCACGCGCGTGCTGTCCTATCAGGCCGCTGCTGCCGTCGCGGCGGGGAAACTCAACATCGTCCTGGCCGACTTCGAGCCGGAGCCTTTGCCCATCCATCTGGTTCATGCCAGGCAGGGCATGGCGCCGTTGAAGCTGCGGGCGTTCCTGGATTTCGCCGGGTCCCGTATCCGCGAACGGGTGGCTGCTTTCGCGCTCGTTTAGGCAGCCGTATCGATTTTCAGCGCGTCAGATATTTGTCCAGGGTCTGGTGGATGTGCCGCACGCGCGCTTCCTGGTAGTTGCCCAGGGTGATGCCTGGCTTTCTGGCCGCCTTGAGGCCAATCTGCAGCCGCTCCAGGTTGGAGGTGTCCTGGTCGAACACGGGGCCGAGGCCGCCCAGCTCCGGCGCGTCCGAGAACATCTCGTCGTCGCGCAGGATGTGCAGCGGCGCCGGCTCTGGACGCGGGCCGTCCTTCGGGCAGGGCCGCAGGATCAGGATGTCCATGATCGAGCTGTCCGGGTCGTTGCCGTTGGGCCGGAAGCGGTAGACCAGCGGCACGGTGATGTTCGCCCAGGGGTGGAAGTTGGGGAACAGGAAGTACTCGATGGTGTCGAGCGTCTCGCTGATGCTCAGGTGCGACAGGTCGGTGCCCAGCGCCGGTCCGATCGAGTCCTGCACGCCTTTCGCGATCACCTGCCGCGCGGTCATGCCATCGGGCACCTTCAGCATGTTGCCCTCGCCGGCGTGCCCCAGATCCATCAGCATGGCGTCGGCGATCACCTGCTGGCTGACCTCGCCCAGATGCGGGCTGGCGACGGCCTGGGTGTTGAGCTGGCGGCTGACATGGTCGCCCCAGATGTCGTACTGCGAGTTGGCGTCGCCCAGATAGGCCAGCGCCTGCGGGTGCGTCGCCAGCACGTGATAGGATTCCATGAAGGCTTCCTGCGTCACCTTCCAGTTGCAGCGGATCACCTTGCGGACATTGGCGACGATCGCCCGGTCCTCCAGCGGCCACAGCTTCATCTGCTCGGGCAGCACGCCCAGATAGTCCTCGAAGGGCTGGCAGTCCTCGTCGGGATTGATGAACACGAACCCGCCCCACGTGCCCACCTTCACCTCCGGCAGGCGGAACGCCTCGTCGGTCACCTTGGGGAAATCCCAGCGGCAGGGGATTTCCTTCAGGCTGCCGTCCAGGTTCCAGGTCCAGCCGTGGAAGGGGCAGCGGAACTGCGCCGCCGATCCGGCCGAGTCGGAAGGGCGAAGCTGGGTGCCGCGGTGCAGGCAGGAATTGACGTACGCCTTGATCCGGCCGGTATCGGTGCGCACCATCAGGAATGAATAGTCGGCGATGCCGTATTCCATGTAATCGCCTGGCTCGGGGATCTCCTCCTCGCGGCAGGCGAACTGCCAGACCTTCGACCACATCCTGGCCACTTCCAGGTCGTGGAAGGCGTGGCTGGTGTAGCGCTCGGTGGGAATGTCGCCGTCGCCGAGGAAGCGGTAGGACTGCTCCCGCAGCACCGCGGGCACGTTCTGGCCGTCCGCGGCGATGATGTCTTGGGCGCTCGGGCCGGGACAGCGCGCCTCTCCGGGCTGCAACGACTTCGTGGCCTGAACGTTCATCGCGTCTCCCCTTGCCGATGACTTCCGCCGATTTTACGCCAACAATGCGTGGCGCGCGACTCATGTCGCGAAAGTCGGGGCGCGAAGGGGAGACAGATGGATTATTCGTCCTATCAACACCTGCTGGTCGAGCGGCGGGACAAGGTGCTGCGGGTGACGTTGAACCGGCCCGAAGTGCTCAACGCGGTCAACGCGCGGCTGCATTACGAGCTGTCCCACATCTGGGACGACGTGATGTATGACGACGAGGTCGACGTGGTCGTGCTCACCGGCGCGGGCCGGGCCTTCTCGGCGGGCGGCGACTTTCCCTGGCTGCTCGAGGGGCTGAAGACCCGCACCGTCGGCAAGCTGTCTAGCTACGAGGCCAAGCGGGTCGTGTTCAACCTGCTGGAGTGCGAGAAGCCGGTGATCTGCCGCATGAATGGCGACGCCATCGGCCTCGGCGCCACGCTGGCGCTGTGCTGCGACATGGTGATCGCCGCCGACACCGCCCGCATCGGCGACCCGCATGTGCGCGCCGGCCTGGTGGCGGGCGACGGCGGTGCGGTGCTGTGGCCCCAGCTGATCGGCTATGTCCGCGCCAAGTATTATCTGATGACCGGCGACCTCATCGACGCGAAGGACGCGGTGGACATGGGGCTGATCAACCGCGCGGTGCCGGAGGCCGAGCTGGATGCGTCGGTCGACAAGCTGGCCGGCAAGCTGGTCAGCGGCGCCACCAAGGCGATCCGCTGGACCAAGGTCTCCGCCAACATCGCGCTCAAGCAGCTCGTCCATGGCGTGTTCGACGCCGGCATCGCCTATGAGCTGATGACCCAGATCGCCGACGACCATGCCGAGGCGGTGCATTCCTTCGTCGACAAGCGAAAGCCGAAGTTCACCGGCTCGTGAGACCGGTATCGCTTGGCGACGGCCATTTTGCGGGACATATTGTGCCCGGACCAATAGAGCGGGAGGCGCGCGTGACACTGGATGACGCAACTCAGGCGATGAAAAGCCTGTTCGACGGCAAGGACAGCGGCATCGGACGCACGCTGAAGATGGATTTCGGCGACGACGGCGTCGTGTTCATCGACGCCAAGAACGCGCCGAACTCGGTGAGCAACGAAAACCGTGACGCCGACACGACGATGATCATTTCGCTGGCGAACTTCGCCCGGCTGCGAAGCGGCGAACTGCAGGGCCAGCAGGCATTCATGACCGGCGCATTGCAGGTCCAGGGCGACCTGATGGGCGCCATGGCGTTCGGCACCTACTCGTCCAAATAGGCGCTGGAAGGGGCTGCGCGGCTAGGGTCGGGGCTCGTCGTCGTCCTCGAGGATTCGCGCCGCGGCGCCGTCCAGGTCGTCGTACTGGCCCGATTTCAGCGACCACAGGAACGCCGCGAGACCCAGGCCGCCGAGAAACAGCGCACAGGGGATCAGGACCACAAGGTTGGTCATGCGGCGCTCCGCCTCGAGGCGCGGTGCGCGGGCGCCGTTTCCGCCGGCGCCTCGGCAGCCGCCGGACTGTGTGTGTCCAGCCGCAGGAGTCTGAGCCGTAGCGCGTTCCCCGTCACGATCAGCGACGACGACGACATGGCGATCGCGGCGATCAGCGGCGTGACCAAGCCCAGCATGGCGATCGGCACGGCGATGACGTTGTAGGCGATCGCTAGGATGAAGTTCTGCCGCACCATGCGCGTCGTGCGGCGGGCGACGTCGATGGCGTCCACCACCGGCCACAGGCTGTCGCCGGTATAGACGAAGTCGGCCGCGGTCCGCCCGATGTCCGAGGCGGACGACGGCGCCATCGAGGTGTGGCCGGCGGCGAGCGCCGGCGCGTCGTTGATGCCGTCCCCGACCATCAGCACGCAGCGACCGTTGGCCGTCAGCCGCTCGATATAGGCCAGCTTGTCCTGCGGCGTCTGATCGCCGAGATGATGGAAGATGCCCAGCGTTTCGGCGACGGCCTCAACCGACGTCTCGCGGTCGCCGGAGAGAATCTCGCAGCTGATCCCGCGCCGACGCAGCGCGTCGATCACCTCGCCCGCGTCGGGCCGCAGCCGATCGGCGAAGCGGAATGCGACCGGCTCGCTGAACCCGACCTTGAGGAACAGCTCCATGACCGCCGGATCGGCCGGCGCGTCGCCCGAGGCGCCGCACCAGTGGCGATTGCCCAGCCGCACGATCTCGCCGTCGGGACCGCGGCCCTCAAGGCCCTGGCCAGGGACCTCCCGCAGAGCCGTGACGGCGATCGGCGCGACGCCGCGCTCACGGGCCGCCATGGTGACGGCGCGTGACAGGGGATGCCTGCTGTCGCGTGCGGCGCCCGCGGCCAGGCCCAGCATGCGGGTGCTGATCACGGCGGGTTCGACCATCACGGGCCGGCCCAGGGTCAACGTGCCGGTCTTGTCGAACACCACGGTATCGATGGCGGCCAGCTTCTCCAGGCCGGCGCCGTCCTTGACCATGACGCCGCGCCTGAACAGCAGGCCGCTGGCGACGATCTGCACCGCGGGAACCGCGAGCCCGAGCGCGCAGGGACAGGTGATGATCAGCACGGCGATCGCCGCCAGGATCGCGTCGTAGGCGCTGCCGGTTACCATCAGCCACCCGGCGAAGGTGGCCGCCGCCAGCGCGTGCACCGCAGGGGCGTAGAAGCGGGCCACACGGTCGGCCAGCCGCACATAGCTGGCCTTGCCCTGCTCGGCCGATTCCATCATGCGGACGACGTCGGCGAGCAGGGTGTCCTCGCCGGTCGCGGTCACGCGAATGGTCAGTGGACCCGCCAGGTTCATGGTGCCCGCATGGACCATGTCGCCCGGTCTCACGGGCTCGGGAATGGTTTCGCCGGTCACCATGGAGCGGTCGAGCGTACTTTCGCCGCCGCAAACCACGCCGTCGACGGGGACACGCTCGCCGGCGGGAACGGCAACCAGCATGCCCGGAACGATCCGCGCGACCGCCACGTGATGGCGGGTGCCGTCGTCGGTGACGACCGACGCCGTCGCCGGCGACAGCGACAGCAACTGGGTCACGGCCGAGCGGGCGCGGTCGCGCATCATGTGATCCAGGTAGCGGCCGACGAGCAGGAAGAACAGCAGCATCACGGCGGCGTCGAAGAACGCGTGTTCGGCGCCGCGCGCGGTCTGCACCACGCTCAGGCCGGTGGCGAGGATGACGCCCAGCGAAATCGGCACGTCCATGTTCACGGCGCGCGCCTTCAGCGCCGTCCACGCTGACCGGAAGAACGGCTGGCCGGCATAGGTCACTGCGGGGAGGGCGATCAGCGCGGACAGCCAGTGGAACATGGTCCGTGTGGCATCCTCGGCGCCGGACCAGACGGATACCGAAAGCAGCATGATGTTGGCGGCGGCGAAGCCTGCTACCGCCATGGCGCGCAGCAGGCTGGTCCCTGCCCGATCCTTGCCGGCGCCTGCCTCGACCTCGGCGGTGGCGGGCTGCGTCTCGAAACCGAGGGCGGTGACGGCGCCGATCAGGTCGTCGGCGCTCGCCTGGGCATCGCGCCAGTCGATGGCGATCCGGCGGGTGCTGAGGTTGACGCGGGCATGGACCACCGCCGGGTGCTGGCCAAGCGTCCGTTCGATGCGGCTGACGCAGCCGCCGCAATGAATCCCCGGCGCCAGCAGGTCCATGTGCACCAGGCCAGGGGCGATCTCGCGTACCCGCGCGTCTTGGTTGCCGACCGGGGCGTCGTTCATGTCACTCTCCGGCCCACAGCCGGAACGCGCGCTGGTAATGGCGCCCCAGGGTGTCGGTGGCGGCCACATCCGCGTTCCAGGCGCCCTTCTGCAAATCCAGCGCGACGCCATAGCCTCCGCCGGTTGACGATGTCAGCACCACATGGCGATCTTCGCCTTCGTGGGTCGGGCGCCGCAGGGTTGCCTCGACGGTCATCCCGGGGAGCGGTACGCCGTCCCGGTCGGTCAGGTCGAAATGGAGGCCGCCGCCCGCATAGGACATCGTGCTCCGCCATCCCAGCGCCTGCTGCAGGTGCGCCTGCGCCAAATCCTCATTGAAGTGCTGGCTGGCCACGTAGCTGTTCTCGACGACGAGGCCGGTCCAGCTGGTGCTTGCCAAAACCGCCAGCGCTACATTGACGGCGATGACGACGCCGAAGAAGCCGATCATCACCGCCAGCATGCGGCGGCCTGTGAATTGCCTCGGGACGTTGGTGCCGTTGGTTGTCATTGTGCGCTTCCTGACATGTCACGGACGAGCGAAGGTGGCGTCGTAGGTGGCGGTCTCGTCGCCACCGCCGCGTTCCTCGACGACGAAACGCAGCGCGGTCTCGTCTCCGGTGAGCGCCTTCGGCGACGCGCTGACAAAGACTTTCAGAACCCGCAGGTCGTCACGGGGGACCGCCACCGCCAGGACTGGGGAGCGGCCGGCGCCCAAGCCCGGGGCGGTCATCAGTGCGCCGTCGATACCCTCGACACGGAGCGTGAAGTCGCGCGGGATCGTCTTCATGTTGAGAATCTTGATCGTATATCCGTTGCGGATCGTGCCGTCGGACAGCCGCACGGCGACCGGGTTTCGGTCATGCAACACGCTGACCTCGAGCCGGTCCCTGGTCAGCAGCGCAAACAGCATCGCCAGCCCCACGATCGACCACAGGCCGATATAGACCATCGTCCGGGGCCGGATGAACGAGCGGAGCGAGGTGTGCACCGGCGCTTCACGCGTACTGGCGTTGTAGTCCTTCAGGTGTCCGTCGTCAGAACATTTGGCGCAGATCTCGGCTTGGTATGGGGGAGGATCGGCCTCGTCTTGGGGTTGATGCTAAGCGGCGATCTTGCGGTGCTGCAAGCGCCGATGTTCGATGGTCTGTCGCTTGATCCTTTCGCGCTGTTTGA
>CALQFM020000029.1 GCA_943329845.2 Candidatus Kuenenia stuttgartensis
ATCAGAACCTGTCCCCGCAACCACGCCAAACCCTGCAAAATCGCGCCGCTCCCAGCGCCACCAGAAGCTGCGTCCCGCGTAAAGCGCAAAACCTCAAACCAAGCTGTCAGAGCCCGGGCCAAACGCCTCATGAATAAGACAGGCTAGAGCAGCATGCAGCTGCTCTAGCACTTAGAAGTCGGTCATCTTGTCCGCTTTCAGGTGCCCTGAAAGCGGGATGATCGAATCCAACAGGAGCGAGCGATGCAGAAGCGGATGATCGTCCCCGACAGGTTGAAGAGCCTGCACGACAACTGGCATTACTCACCCGGTGTGCTGGTCGGCGACACGCTCTATATTTCCGGCGCCATCGGCATCAGGGCGGACGGCGTGATCCCGCGCAGCGCGGTGGCGCAGTACGAACTGTGCTTCGAGAACATGAAGGCGGTGCTCGAGGAGGTCGGCGCCACGTTCGACAACCTCGTCGACCTGAAGACCTACCATATCGAATTGCAGCACAGCATCGCCGTCTTCGCCGAAGTGAAGGACCGCTACATCAAGGATCCCTTCCCCACCTGGACCGCCATCGGGGTGCGCGAACTCGCCAACCGCGACCTGATGGTCGAGATCGACGGCGTGGCGAAGCTTTAAGACCTACCGCCGCCACCAGACCGGTTTGGGCACCTTGGGCAGCAGGCGGATCAGCCGTGTCTCCAGCGGCAGCCAGAGCACCGAGCGCATCCAGATCAACGCCGGGTCGAACCGGCGGATCGAGCCTTCCATGGGCTCCAGTTCGATGGCCACGCGCGTGATGCGGTCCTTGCGGGTCTCGGCGACAATCAGCTCGATGGCGCCCAGCCGCAGCCGCTTGCCGGCGCTGGGCCGGGTCAGCAGATGGGTTTCCATGAACTGGCCCAATGGCACGCCGCGCTGGTTGGCCGGCACCTTGACGTCGTACATGGCGGCCACCGCGCCGGTCGGCGTGTCGGAGGCGAAGACGAATTCGCCCAGCAGGTCCACCGCCGTATCACGGGCGCCGTCCTTGGTGCCGAACACGCGGTCGAGCAGCGCCACGTGCTCCTGGGTCGTCAGCAGCAGCACGTCGTCGCCCGGCGCCAGGTGCTCCAGTTCGCTTGCGTTGCGGATCTCGCCGTCGCGGATGATCGACACCAGCGCCACTTCGTCGGGCAGCGGCAGCCGCGCCATGGAACGCCGCATGGCCAGGCTTCCCGGCTGCACCGTATAGGCCAGCATGTCCTTGCCGATGTCGTGGGGCAGGTCGATGTCGACCCGCGGCGGCGCGGCCGGGCGCGGCGGCAGCACCACATGCAGCCACCGTCCCGCCAAACCGATGGTCCAGCCCTGCACCACCAGCGAGGTGATCACCACCATGTAGACCACGCTGAACCATTCCTGCGAGCCGGGGATGCCCGCCAGGATCGGGATGGTGCCGAGATAGATCGGCACCGCGCCGCGCAGGCCGACCCACGAGATGAAGCCGATCTCACGGGTGCTGTACTTGTACGGCCACAGGCACAGGAAGCCCGCGACCGGACGGGCGACGAGGATCAGCACGGCCGCGATGCCGATGGAAGCGGCCAGCATGGGAAGCAATTTCGACGGCGTGATCAGCAGGCCCAGGATCAGGAACATGGCGATCTGCGCCAGCCACGCCATGCCGTCGGTGAACCGTTCGATGACCTGCGTCGCCTTGTGCCGCCGCCGGCCGAACACGTAGCCCGCCAGGTAGACCGCGAGGAAGCCGCTGGCGCCGAAGGTCTGCGCGGCGGCGAACACGAACAGGCCGCCCGCCACCGCCAGCACCGGATAAAGCCCCACCGAGAGGGTCAGCCGGTTGACTATGGCCAGCAGCAGGCTGCCCCCCAGCACGCCGAACACGACGCCGCCCAGCAACTGGACGATGGCGTGGGTCATCAGCGTCTGCGCCGTATCCAGCGGGCTTGCCGCGCCGGTCTGCAGGATTGTCAGGAAGGTGATGGTGAGGAACACGGCCATCGGGTCGTTGAGGCCGGCCTCGACTTCCAGCGTGGCGCGCAACCGGCCCCTCAGCCGGACGCCGCGGACGCTGAGCAGGAAGAACACCGCCGCCGCGTCGGTCGAGGCCACGATGGCGCCCACCAGCAGGCCCTCGATCCAGCCGATGCCCATGAACCACTTGGCCGCCAGGCCGGTGATGGCGGCGGTGATCACCACGCCGACGCTTGACAGCGTCGCGGCAGGCGCCAGCACGTCGCGGAAATCCTTGCGCTCGGTACGCAGGCCGCCATCGAACAGGATGATGGCCAGCGCCAGGCTGCCGACCGTGTAGGCCACGTAGAAATTGGAGAACTGGATGCCGCCGGGGCCGTCCTCGCCCGCCAGCATGCCCAGGATCAGGAACACCAGCAGCAGCGGGGCGCCGAAGCGCGTCGAGACGAGCCCGACCAGGATGCTCAGCACGATCAGGCCGGAGGAGAGCAGTATGACGTGGTCGATCCACTCCATCGGTCGGCGATCCTCAGCTTACCGGGAATGGTAACATCGGCGGGTTGCGATAAGCGAAATTATTACGGGACAACGAGAAAACTGCGTTGAGGCAGGGGAATGGTGTTGGGTCTTGCATGCGCACTTGCAACCCCTGCGTCGTCATCCCGGCGCACGCCGGGACCCAGTCGAGGCAGGTCATGAGGCGGTTGTGCGCTTCGATCAACGAAGAATCATTTTTTCGTGGACCGAGCTCGTTGAGCGCTTGGTACCCTTTCCCCATCTGGGTCCCGGCATGCGTCGGGATGACAGTTGTGGGAGATTCTATCCGACTTCCATAGGCGCGGCCGGGTCGGCCGCCCACTCCGACATGGACCCGTCATACACCGCCACGTTGTCGTGGCCGAGCCTGGCCAGCGCAAACGCCGCAAGCGTGGCCGCGATGCCGCCGCCGCAATAGGTGATGATCCGCTTGCCGCCTTCCGCGCCGACGCCGCCCAGCCGCTCGCGCAGCACCGCGTCGTCCAGCAGGCGCAGGTCCTCGCCCAGCAGTTCCATGGCCGGCAGGTTGACGCTGCCGGCGATGCGGCCCGGGCGTGGCCCTGTCGCCACCTTGCCGGCGTGCATCTCCCGCGACAGGCTGTTGAGCACGCAGGTCTGGCCGTCCGAGATGGCGTCGGCCATGTCGTCCTTGCCGACGAACAGGCCCGGCCGGGGCTTGGGCGTGAATGTCGCGGGCGGATAGCGCGGCGGATCGAGCGAAATTTCGCGCCCGTCGCGCTTCCATTTGCTCCAGCCGCCGTTCAGCACCGCGGCGTTGTCGAAACCGAAGGCGCGCAGCATCCACCAGACGCGCGTCGCCCACATGGGCGGCCCGGCGCAATAGAGGACGACGCGGTTGCCGTCGCCCAGCCCGGCCTTGCCGACCGATGCCGCGAATTTTTCGGCCGAGGGCATCATGAAGCGCAGCTTCTGCCCGGTGTCGGACAGGTCCGAGATCAGGTCGAGGAAGCCCGCGCCCGGAATATGGCCGCCCTCCCAGTGCGCCCGGCCGCTCTCGATCTTCACCGTGCCGTCGCCATTGGGCGTCAGGAACACGGTGCAGTCGTAGACGCGCAGGTCCGGATCGTCGAGATGGGCAGCGAGCCAGTCGGTTTCCACCAGGCCGCCAGCGGCGAATGTCATGGTCGTTCTCCCGTTTCCCGAGCCCAGCATAACGGACAACCGGGGCGGATTCCCAGCCTCGGCGCTTGGTGCCGCCGAATGGGCTGTGCTATGAACCGCGCGACCTTACCGAGCAGTGAAGAACGGGGGATCTCGTGAGCAAGCAGAACGAAATCGTCGGCGTCCTCGGCGCTGGCGCCATGGGCCGCGGCATCGTCCAGATCGCCCTGCAGGCCGGTTGTCCGGTGCGCCTGTTCGACATGAACCGGGCCGCCATGGAAGAAGCCGCCGGCTTTATCGGCAAGATGCTGGACCGCGCCGCCGAGAAGGGCCAGTTGGACCAGGCCGCCGCGTCCGCCGCCAAGGCCAACCTGAAGCTCGCCGACAGCCTGGACGGTTTCGCCGACTGCACCGTGGTGGTCGAGGCGATCCTGGAAAACCTCGACGTCAAGAAGCAGGTGTTCTCCGACCTGGAGGCCATCGTTTCGGACGACTGCATTCTGACCACCAACACCTCCTCGCTCAGCATCACCGCCATCGCCGCCGCCTGCAAGAAGCCGGGCAGGGTCGCCGGCTTCCACTTCTTCAACCCCGTGCCGCTGATGAAGGTGGTCGAGGTAGTGAAGGCGCTGATGACCGAGGATTCGGTGGTCGACCGCCTGAATACACTGGCGAACGCCATGGGCCACCGCCCGGTCGGCGCCAAGGACACGCCCGGTTTCCTGGTCAATCACGCCGGCCGCGCCTATTACACCGAAGGCTTCCGCATCCTGTCGGAAGGCGTCGCCGAATATCCGGTGATCGACGACGTGCTGCGCGACGCCTGCGGCTTCCGCATGGGCTGCTTCGAACTGCTCGACCTGACCGGCCTCGATGTGTCGTTCCCGGTGATGGTCAGCATCTGGCAGCAGTTCTTCAACGAGCCGCGCTACGTGCCGAACCCGCTGGCGCCGCAGCGCGTCGCCGCCGGCCTCTATGGCCGCAAGACCGGCCGCGGCTTCTATTCGTATGAAGACGGCAAACGCAGCACCTTCCCGCGCGATCCCGCGCCGACCGCGCTGCCCAGGGCGGTGTGGGTCGCCAACGCCACCTCCGAGGTGCAGGACATCGTCACGGCGCTGGCCAAGGCGAACGGCGTCGCCGTCGCGTCCGAGCCCGGTGACGGCGTGGTCAGCATCATCTCGCCGATCGGCAAGGACGCCACCACAACGGCGCTGGAACTGGGCATCGCCCCGGCGAACACCGTCGCCATCGATCCACTGTTCGGCCTCGCCACCCACCGCACGCTGATGACCACGCCGGTGACGAAGCCGGAAATCCGCGACGGCGCCCACGCGCTGCTGGCGAAGGCCGCCGAGGCGGTGACGGTGATCCACGACAGCCCGGGCTTCATCGCCCAGCGGGTCATCGCCTGCATCGTCAATGTGGGCTGCGAGATCGCCCAGCAGCGCATCGCCACGCCCGACGACATCAACGCCGCCGTGCGCCTGGGCCTGGGCTATCCGAAGGGGCCGCTGGAATTCGGCGACGCGCTCGGCGCCAGCACGGTCCTCGGCATACTCGACGCCATGTATGCGTTCTACGGCGACCCGCGCTACCGCGCCAGCGCCTGGCTGAAGCGCCGCGCCCTGCTTGGCGTGCCGCTGACCACGCTGGAAGGCTGATCCGCCCCCTCATCCGCCGCTTCGCGGCACCTTCTCCCCGGTGGGGAGAAGGGTTCTACCGTGCCGCTACTTCAGCAAAGTCCCCTCGCCCCAACGGGGAGAGGGATAGGGTGAGGGGAACCGCGAAACGGTTCTCTATCGTCTTGATCGCGCGCTGGCCGGCTGAAGCAAATTCAGTGTCTCGGGCGCCAGCGCAATCCGTGCCGGGCCCGGTCCGTGGAAGTCGCCGTCGATCTCGATCTGCGCCTGCAGGGCTGTCGGCACCAGCACCTCCTGCGCCTCGATGAATTGCACGTCCTTCTCCCGGTCCAGCCGGTCGCGGCCGATGGCGGCCAGGTAGCGGAACATGTCGACGCGGCTCGCGCCCGGCATCAGGCAGACGGTGAGCGACGGCGCGTCGAGCCGGGCCATCGGCGCGACGATGTAGCGGCCCGCATAGCGCCGGCCGTTGGCGGCGATCATCCAGGCGGTTTCGTATGAGCGGCCGTCGACGACCACCTCGAACGGCGCGGCCGGCGGCTCCAGCCATTCCATCAGGCCGGCCAGGCCATAGGCGGCCTTGCCCCAGCGATACTTGATGGCCGGGTCGATCCGCGCCGTCACCCGCGCGTCGTAGCCGACCCCCGCCATCATCACGAAGCGGCGGCCGTCGATGTCGCCCATGTGGATCGGCTTCACAACGCCGTCGATCAGCGTCCGCGACACGGGTCCGGACCACGCGCCAATGTCCAGCTCGCTGGCCAGCACGTTGGCCGTGCCCATGGGAATGATGCCCATGGGCATGCCGGTACCCGCAAGGCCGTTCGCCACCTCGTTGATGGTACCGTCGCCGCCCGCCGCGACGACGGCGTGGGGCGGGTCGCCGCCCGTCGCCGCGCTTCGGGCCATGGCTTCGGCATCGCCCCGCTGCGTCGTCGCCGCGACGGTCACGATGAATCCGGCACGCTCCAAAGTCTCGATGGTCTTGCGCAAGAATACCTGCCGACGCCGGCCGGCGATCGGGTTCAGAATCACAAGAAATCGGCGCCGTTGACCGGTTTGTTCTGCGTTCGACATAAAATTGTAACTGGTGGGAGGTATTTTGAAGACGTGGAATTAAGTGACCATCGGGATCATAGCAAGAAAGATTACGGTTTTATGATCCGCCAGGCAGAAACATCGAGGCGCGACATCTCGTCCGAAGGCTGGGATAGCCGTGCGTCAACGGGTTCGTTCCGGGGCAAGGCCCGCGGCACCGTCGCGGCGCTGCCCAAGCCGCCGCTGGAAGAGGGCGACCTCCGCTACCGCAGCATCTGGATTTCCGACATCCATCTCGGCACCAGGGGCTCGCAGGCCGACGCGCTGCTCGATTTCCTGAAATACACCGAATGCGACATGCTGTACCTGGTCGGCGACATCGTCGACGGCTGGCGGCTGAAGAAGAGCTGGTACTGGCCCCAGGCGCACAACGACGTTGTCCAGAAGGTGCTGCGCAAGGCGCGCAAGGGCACCGAGGTGATCTACGTCACTGGCAACCATGACGAAGGGCTGCGCGACTTCGCCGGCCATCTCTTCGGCGGCGTGCTGGTCACCAACGAGACCGTCCACCAGATGGCCGACGGCCGCCGGTTCCTGGTGCTGCACGGCGACGCGTTCGACGCCGTGGTCAAGCATGCCCGCTGGCTCGCCTTCCTGGGCGACCATGCCTATACCGCCGCGCTGACCGTGAACCGGCTGCTCAACACCATTCGTCGGCGCCTGGGCTATTCCTACTGGTCGCTGTCGGCGTACCTGAAACACAAGGTTAAGAACGCGGTCGAGTTCATCAGCCGGTTCGAGGACGCGGTGGCGCACGAATGCGCCGAGCGCGGCATGGACGGCGTCATCTGCGGCCATATCCACCACGCCGAGATGCGCCGCATGAACGGCATCCTCTATTGCAACGACGGCGACTGGGTCGAAAGCTGCACCGCGCTGGTCGAGCACGCCGACGGCCGGCTGGAGATCATCCGCTGGTTGGACATAACCGAGCGCTACGAACTCGTTGGCAAGACCATGCCGCCCCAGACTGCTCCGTCCGTGGCAGAGCCCGTCACCGCCTGATGGCGCGTAATCCCTTTCCCAGACACGTTCCACACGAGGACCGTTCATGAAAATCTGCATCGTCAGCGATGCCTGGTTCCCCCAGGTCAACGGCGTGGTGCGCACGCTTGACACCACCCGGACCGAGCTGCTCAAGCTTGGCCACGAGGTGCTGATGATCACGCCCGACCTGTTCCGCACCATGCCGATGCCGACCTATCCGGAAATCCGGCTGGCGGTGCTGCCGCGCCGGCGGCTGCGCGCCATGATCGCCGACTTCGCGCCCGACGCCGTCCATATCGCCACCGAGGGACCGCTGGGCTGGACAGCGCGGCGTATCTGCCTGAAGGCCGATCTCAGCTTCACCACCGCGTTCCACACCAGGTTCGCCGAGTACATCGCCGCCCGGTTCCACATTCCGCTGTCCTGGGGCTACGCCATGCTGCGCCGGTTCCACAAGCCGTCGGACCGGGTGATGGCGGCCACCGAATCCCTGCGCAAGGAACTGGAGGAACGGGGCTTCGGCCGCACCGCCCTGTTCTCGCGCGGCGTCGACATGACCGTGTTCCACCCGCGCGAGAAGACCAATCTCGACATGCTGCGGCCGGTCTACACCTATGTGGGCCGGGTCGCGGTCGAGAAGAACCTGGAGGCCTTCGTCAGTCTGGATCTGCCGGGCACCAAGGTCGTCGTCGGCGACGGCCCGCAGCTCGACGAACTGCGCGCCGCCTATCCGGACGTGGTGTTCACCGGCGTCAAGCAGGGCGCCGAGCTGGCGGACTACTACGCCCAGAGCGACGTGTTCGTGTTCCCCAGCCGGACGGATACCTTCGGCCTCGTGATCCTGGAGGCGCTGGCCTGCGGCGTGCCGGTGGCCGCCTATCCGGTGCCCGGCCCGCTCGACGTGCTGGGCGACCACGCCTGCCGCGACGATCACACGGCGCGCGGCGCGGTGGGCTGCCTGTCCGACGACCTGGGCACGGCGATCGCCGGGGCATTGCGGCTCGATCCGAAAGCCTGCCTCGCCTTCGCCGAGACCTTCAGCTGGGAGGCATGCACCCGTCAGTTCGTGGAGAACCTCGCCCCTTTGGAGGTCGCCGCCTGACGCGCTGAGCGGGTCAGGCTGGGTTTCTGGGGGAAGAGGGCCGCTGACGCGGCTTCCCCCCTGTTGCAAACCCCATTACAAATTGCCCCGAGACTTCAAACGGGGGACTTCATGAAGATCTACGGGCCGTCCTATTCGCCCTTTACGGCGCGCGTGCGCGCGCTGCTGGCCTTCAAGGGCATCGCCTACGAGCAGGAGCTGCCGCCGGGCGGCGGGACCAAGTCCGAGGACTATTTGAAGATCAACCCGATCGGCAAGGTGCCGGCGCTGGTCGACGGCGACCTGGTGCTGCCGGAGTCCGAGGTGATCTGCGAATACCTTGAAGACAGGTTCCCGTCGCCGTCGCTGCGGCCGGCCGATCCGGCGGCGCGGGCGAAGGCGCGGCTGATCAACCGGGTCTGCGACTTCTACATTATGGGGCCGATGCTGCCGCTGTTCCCCCAGCTCAACCCGGCGACCCGGGACCAGGCCGTCGCCGATGCCGGCGTGGCGGCTGTCCGCAACGGCGTCGCATTGCTCGACGGGTTCCTCGAGGGCGAGGACTTCGCGGTAGGCGGCAGCCTCAGCAGCGCCGATTGCGCCGTCGCGCCGGTGCTGTTCTTCGTCCACTACGTCATGGTGTTCTTCGGCGACCACGATCCGCTGCGCAATCATCCCAAGCTCGACGCCTACTGGATGAACATGAGCAAGCATCAGCTGATCGGCCCGATCCTCGACGACATGGACACCACCTTCAAGGCCCTGCTGGCCTCGCGCGCATAGGAGCACGAACATGAGCGAATCCAACGGCAAGGTTGCCATCGTCACCGGCGCGGGCCGCAAGCGCGGCCTCGGGCGCGCCATCGCGCTGAGGCTGGCGAAGGACGGCTTCGATGTGGCGGTGTCGGCGTTCCCGCGCGACCCGTCGACCTATCCGGACCACGAGAAGGCGGAAGGCTGGAAGGGCGCCGAGAGCGTCGCCGAGGAAATCCGCGCCATGGGACGCAAGGCCGCAGCCATCCTGTGCGACGTCACCAAGCGCGACCAGGTCGAGAACCTGATCGCCGAGACCGAAAGGCAGCTCGGCCCGGTCTATGCCGTGGTCAACAACGCCGGCGTGCCCAGCGACGCGGGCGCGGCGCCGATCATCGAGATGTCGGACGAGCTCTGGTACTCGACCGTCGACGTCAACCTCAATGGCGTCTATCTGGTGTCGAAGCTGGGCGCCAAGGCCATGCTGAAGTCCGGCAATGGCGGCGCCATCGTCAACATCTCGTCCATGGCCGGCCGCGTCGGCCTGCCGCTCTACGGCGCCTATTGCGCGTCGAAGTTCGCGGTGATCGGCCTGACCCAGCAGATGGCGGTCGAACTGGCCAAGCAGGGCATCCGCGTCAACTGCGTTTGCCCCGGCTCCACCGACACCGACATGATGGACAGCACCTTCAAGCGCTCGGCCGAGCTCTACCAGCGCGAGTTCATGGACGTGAAGAAGGGTGTGAGGGTCGCCATCCCCATGGGCCGCCAGGGCCAGCCGTCCGAACAGGCGTCGGCGGTGGCGTTCCTGTGCAGCCCGGATGCGTCCTACGTCACCGGCCAGACCCTGAACGTGGACGGCGGCCTGCGGATGGATTGATACCCCGCATCTGCTATCGTGGGGGGCGTAACGACGATCGAGGGGGTAGAAACATGAGCAACGTCCGCAGTCGCAGCATCGCATTCATGACCGGCATCCTGCTGGCGCTTGCCGCGTCGGGTGCCGTCGCGCAGTACACCAACGACCCGTCCATGGTGGAAACCCATGGCAAGAAGGAACGTGCCGCCCAGGAAGCCTGGGTGATGCTGCCGCCGAAGATGAAGATGTGCATGGATCAGGCGCTGGCGATGAGCCAGATGACCTTCGAGACGGTGATCAAGCAGAAGCTGACGCCCTACGATCCGAAGTTCTCGACCCAGATCCAGCGCTGCCAGACCATCACCGCCCGCGAGCCGCAGGTGAACTTTCCGTGCACCATCGACGAGAACGGGCGCCCGGTGCAGACCATGTGCGACGAGGTCTATGCCCAGCTTGGCGGCCGTCAGCCCATACCGCTCACCTTCCAGCAATATATCGGCGCACACCTGCACGCACGCGAGGTCGACATCGTCCAGATGGAAAGCCCGGCAGCCCGCGACGCGCGCCTCGGCGGCGGGCGGCCTTATCGATGAACACTAAATCTCCGTGATTTTGCGAGCGTAGCGAAGCAATCCAGCGGTTCCGCCGCACAGTCATCACCGGCCTAGCTGGATCGCTTCGCTACGCTCGCGAAGTCACCGAGAGTTATGCCCTCGAGTCCGCATCTCTGAGCAACTGGTCGATGGCCGGCGTCACCTCCGGCTCGTCGAGCAACGGGACGTGGCCGCGGCCCTGCACCAGCACCAGCCTCGCGTCGGTAATGCGCCGGCCCATCTCCTCGAACACGTCCTGCTCCAGGATGTCCGAGAGCGCACCGCGCAGAACGACCGTCGGCACGTCCTTCAGCCGCTCGAACAGCGGCCACGGGTCGGCGCCCGGCGCGGGCGGCGGCAGTTCGCGGATGGCGTCGCCGATCTTCGGGTCGTAGTCGAGGCGGATAACGCTGCCGTCCTCGCGGTAGCCGCGCCGGGCGAAGGCGTCCCAGTCTGCGTCGGACAGGCCGGGCAGGGCGGGACCGTAGACGAATTTCGCCTGCTCGACGGCCTGGTCCCAGTTCTTCACCGGCGCGGCCGTGCCGGTGTAGCCCGCGATCCGGGCGATGCCTGGGCCGAGGACCGGGCCCACGTCGTTCAGTACCGCGCCCGCCAGGGTGACCGACTTGATGCCGGCCAGCACCATGGTCATCACGCCGCCCAGCGACGTGCCGATCGACACGAAGCGGCTGATCCCCAGCTCGCCCAGCAGGGCCAGCGTGTCCTTCACATAAGTGCCGGGCACATAGTTGGCGTAGGTCGGGTCATAGGCGGAAAAACCACGTCCGCGCAGGTCCGGGCAGATCACGCGGCGATCCGCCGAAAGCCGCGTCGCCAGCTTGACGAAATCCCGCGAGTTGCGCGTCAGGCCGGGCAGGCAGACCACCGGCGTGCCCTTGGCCGCGGGGTCGCCGAATTCGCGGTAGAACAGCTCCAGGCCGTCGGCGGAACGGTAGGTGCCGGTGCGCTCGGTCAGTGCGGTGCTCGACATGGCTGGTTCCCTCCCAGGAGTTGTGCGAGTATGCCGTCACCGCCACACAAGTGCGAGTATTGCTTGATCGACTCCGCCACCGACCCCACCATGGGCCGCTGGGCCACTCTCAAGGACGCCGCGGGCGTGCTGGAAACGCAGCCGCTAGACCTGCTCAAGCAGGTCAAGAAGGGCAAGCGGCGCGCCACCAAGATCGGCAACAACTGGTTCATCTACCTGGATTCCGCGGTGCAGGAAGCGGCTGCCGACAGGTCGCGCGCGGCCGAGGAAAAGCATGCCGTACGCCGCAAGGCGCTGGAGCGGCTGCGCAAGGAGAACGAGCAGCTGCGCGCGGACGTCGCCAACGCGCGCGCCGCGGCCGCGCCGCAAGCCGCACCGACCGAAGGCATCGGCCGTCAGCTCGCGCCGCTGCTGGAGGGCATCGAGCGGCACCACCGCAGCATGAACGCCGAGATCGAGTTCCTGCGCTCCGAACTGGTCGCCACGCGCCAGCAGCATGCCGAGGAAATGCGCCGCAAGGACATCCTGCTGCAGCAGGCGCACAAGACCCTGCAGGACGTGGTCAAGCTGGGCCTGCCCGGCCCGAAGGCCGCTCCGTCAGGTCCGACGCCGCCGGAGCTGGATCAGGTCCGGCAGGATCAGGCACGGATGTCGCGGGTGATGGGCGAGATGTCGGAACTGCTGACGCTGATGTACACCAGGCTGCGGCGGCCGGGTCAATAGCGCGTCAGCGGATTGTGAACTCCACCGGGACCTGAAGACTTATCGTCTCGCCCGGGACTTCCTTGGGAACGGCGGGGAATGGCGACGACCGCTCGACCATCTTCATCGCGGCCTCGTCGAGGACGGCCACCCCGGAGCTCTTGAACAGCTTGGAGTTGACAAGGCGGCCGCTGCGATTGAACGCGAATTCCACCCAGGCCGTTGCCTGAATACGGCTCGTCCGCGGCGTCCGTTTGTGGCGTTCCAACCAACCCAGCACCCGCCCGAAATAGTCGTCCTTGGCCTTCGCGGCGCCGGGATTGGGCGGCGGCGGCGGCGGAGGCGGCGCCACGGGCACGATGCTTTCAGCGACCGAGGTCGCGGCGCTGGCGATGACTTCCGGCGGCGGGTCGAGCATAGGCTGCGGCACGGGCGGTGGCGGCGGCGTGTCGTTCACCACCGCCTTGGGCACCGGCTTCGGCTCGGGCCTGGGCTCCTCCACCTTGGGCGCTGGTGGCGGCGGTGGTGGTGGCGGCGCCAGCGTCAGGGTGATGGGGATTTCCCGGGCCTCCACCGGTGGCGCGCTCGACGGCATGCTCATGGCGATGCCGATGCAAGCCACGTGGAGCGCCAGCGCGGCCGCCGTCGACATGTGGCGGACCATCGTCATGGGGTCACTTGCCGCCGGGGCGTTCGGTGATCAGCGAGATCTTCGCGAAGCCGGCCTCACCGACCTTGCCCAGCAGGTCCATCACCGAGCCGTAGTCGACACCTTTGTCGCCGCGCACGAAGATCACGTCGCTGCCCCGCGTCGGCGCCAGCGCCTGCAGGCGCGTCATCAGCTCGTCGGCGGTCAGCTTCTCGTCCTTCAGGAATATCTCGCCGTCCCTGTTCAGGCTGACGACCAGCGGTGCCTCTGGACGGTCCACGTTCTCCGCGGTCAGCTTGGGCAGCTCCAGCGGCACGTTCGACAGCATCAGCGGCGCGGTGATCATGAAGATGATCAGCAGCACCAGCATGACGTCGACCAGCGGCGTGACGTTGATCTCGGCCAGCGGCTTGTAGCCGCCGCCGTCGTCGAAGCTCGGGGGATCGAGCAGGCCGCCGGCCATGTCAGGCGGTCCGGCGCAGCACGGGGTGCGCCTCGGCGCGGAGCAGGCCCCTGGCGATGCCGACGATCAGGGTGTTGATCTCCTGGCCCAGCCGGCCCAGGTCCACCGCCAGCTTGTTGTAGGCGATGACCGCCGGGATGGCGGCGGCCAGGCCGATGGCGGTGGCGAACAGCGCCTCGGCGATGCCGGGGGCGACCACGGCCAGGCTGACATTCTGCGCGCTCGCGATGTTGGCGAAGCTGTGCATGATGCCCCACACCGTGCCGAACAGGCCGATGAACGGCGCGGCGGAACCGACGGTCGCCAGGAATGGCAGGCCCGGCTCGACCTTGCGCAGCTCGGTCGCCAGGGCGATTCGCATGGCGCGCTCGATGCGGTCGCGCAGCTCGGTGCGGGTCTCGTCGCCCAGCCGGTCGGCGGCCTCGGCATGGGCCGCGTCCAGGATCACCTTGCCGATGCCGGTCGCCCCGGTGCCGGCGCCGGTCGCCGTGGCCTGCTGCAACTGCTTGATCTGCTTGCGCAAACCAGCTAGGCGGATGGCCTTCTCGATCATGATCGACCAGCACATCACCGACAGCAGGATGAGCAGGGCGATGACCGCCTTGACGACAGGGCTGGCTTCCCAGAACAGGGTCCACAGCGACAGGTCTGGATGCACGGGCATAAGCGGCGATTCGAGTTGTTGAACTGGACCCCAGCTTATTGTGTAAGTGCGACTGATTTGTAACTATCAAATTCGACAGTTGGATGACACAGCAGGCCTCGCTGCCGTGTTGGCGATTGGCCATCGGCAAGCCGTTGCGAGATGGCGCAAGTTAAGTGCACTGTCACCGAAATAATTCGGTGACAGTGCACTTAACTCCTGCCGCCGGCTGATCCACGGCGGCATACTCACGTGTGGAAGCCAAAGCGCCAGGCGAGCGTGCTGAGCAGCATGATGATGGCATAGACGCCGAGCCCGAACACAACGGCGATGCCGAAGACCTTCAGGTGGCGCTTGAGGCGGTCGCGTACCTTCATGGCGCGTTCGGCGCCAGAGTTGGCGGCGCCAGGTCGGGGCGGGCGACGCCGTTCAGCACCACCTTGCCGTCGCGGAACAGCGCTTCCAGCACATAGGCGTCGCCGTCCCTGCGGACCACGGCCTGCTTTTCCAGATCGGCGAGATCGGACTTCGCGGTCTTGGCGGCAAGTTTGGCGATGGTCTCGTCGGGCAGGTCGCGGCCCTGCTCCTGCAGCCGGGCGCGCAGCGTGCGCGTGCTCTGGCGCGTCAGCGCCCAGACCAGCGCGCCTTCCGACACCCGCGCCGTGAGCACGCCTTCCAGCCGCTTGATGATCCTGTCGGCCGAGGCATAGTCCAGCGGCTCTTCGCCCTTGAAGCCCAGCTCTCCGCTCGCCGTCGCCGTGCCGGCGGGCATGGTGATGGCGACGTTCTCCAGGTAGAGCCGGGTCTGCGGCCGGATGATGGCGAGCGCCTTCTGGCTCATCACCTGCTGCATCTCCGCCTCCTGTTGCGGCTCGGGCATGGCGGTCGCGACGATGCGCACGAAGTCGCCGTAGAGCTCGCCCAGCATGTTGCCGTCGAGCCGCGCCAGCCGCAGCCGCCCGGTGCTGCCGGTCATCCTGATGTCGTCGTAGTCGAGTGCCTCGATCTTCTGGTCGATGGCGATGTTGACGTCGCCGTCCTTGCCGTCGATGCCCAACGCCGTCGTGCCTCTGTAGACCGCGAACGGCCCGTCGGTGGCGATGGCGACGGCGGTGCGCAACTCCACCGGCGACGAGAACAGGCCGGTCAGCGACTGGCTCAGGAACCGGTTGAGGATGGCGTATTGCGCCTCGGGCCGGTCGCCGGAGTCGAGGAACTGATTGTACAGATCATAGGCGTCGTCGAGCGCGCCTGCCGACAGATTGTTGACCTCCAGGGTCCAGGCGCTGGGGCCCAAGGTGCCGCCCTCGAACTCGGCCGAATCGATGCCGAAGACGGCGCTGGCATCGAGGCGGTCGGCGCCGTCGGCCACCGCCTTCACCTCATAGTCGAGGCCCTCGATCCTGGAGGATTCGCCGGACTGCGGGTTCATCAGCCGGATCTCGCGGACACGGGCGTCCGTGTCGCCCAGCCAGATGTGCCGGCCGCGCTTCTTCTGCGCGCTCTTGAGCGACATGTCCCGCACCAGCAGCAGGCGTTCGTCGGCCTCCCATTTGAACAGCGGCATGTCGAGCTGGACGGTGAACGCGCGCCGCCCGGTGCCGATCCGGCCCGAGGCGCCGTCCCACTCCACCGACGTATGCGGTCCCATGCCGCCAGTGTAATCCGGATTGCTGACAAGCGTGGTGGACCGGCCGAGCAGCCCGAACGTGGTGCGGAAGGTCAGGAACGGCTTGCCCTGCAGGTAGCGGGAGAGCAGCGCCTCGATCATCTCGGGCAGTCGCAGCTCGGTCTCGGCATAGGCGAAGCCGATCTTGGGAAAGGCGCCGCGCAGCAGGATCGGGCCATGGCTGATGGTGTGGTCGAACCGCACCGCCAGCGCCGTGCCCGGGTCTAGGCCCAGCGCCTGCTCGAGGGTTTCGGCGTACTGGCCTTCCAGCACCAGCCTGCTGGTGGCGCGGGAGCTGAACCAGCCGCGCTCGAAGCTGACCAGCTCGATGCGGTAGGCGCCCTGCTGGGAGATGGTCTTGAGCGTGGAACGCAGCGATTCCTCGGCCGAGTATCCGATGAGTCCGGGCAGCGTGAGCAGGATCGCCGCGGCGATGCCGACCGCGGCAATGGCGCCCAGGACGCCACGCTTCATCGAAGTCCTCCAGCAGGCTTGTTTTGCTCATTGTTACCCGCCGGCCAGGTGTTTGTCAGCGATATCCGGGGGTTGAATGCGGGCCGCGCATCATTCGTCGCCGGGTGTGACAACTTTGCCCGGATTGAGGGTGTTCTGCGGGTCCAGAGTCCGCTTCAGCCGGTGCATCAGCTCGATCTCGACAGGGCTCTTGTAGCGGACGATCTCGTCGACCTTGAGCTGGCCGACTCCGTGCTCGGCACTGATGCTGCCGCCCAGCATGGCGGCGATGTCGTGGACCTTTTCGCTCATGGCGGCCCAACCGTCGAGAAAGACCTGTTTGTCCATGCCGACGGGCTGGCTGACGTTGAAGTGAATGTTGCCGTCGCCCATGTGGCCGAAAGGCACCGGGCGGCAGCCGGGAACCAGCGCCGTGACCGAAGCCGAGGCGGCGGCGATGAACTCGGGAATGCGGCCGATCGGCACCGAAATGTCGTGCTTGATGCTGCCGCCTTCGTATTTCTGCGACTCGGACAGGTCCTCGCGCAGCTTCCACAGATCGCCGCGCTGGGCCTTCGATTGGGCAATGGTTGCATCGGTGACGAGACCGGCGTCCAGCGCGCGCTCCAGCAGCGTCTCCATGGCGTCGTGGAGATCGCTGCCGGCGGCGGCCGTCGTCAGGTCAATCAGCACGTACCACGGCGACGGCGCCGCCAGCGGATCCCGGTTCCCCGTCATGTGACCCACCACGAAGTCGAGGCCGATGCGCGGGATCAGCTCGAAGCTGCTAACCCGGTCGCCGGATGCTTCCCGGGCCAGCGACAGCAGCGCGACCGCCTCGGCGACGCCAGGCACCGCGGCCAGCGCGGTTTCCTGCTGTCGGGGTGCTGGAAACAGTTTGAGCACGGCGGCGGTGATGATGCCCAGCGTGCCCTCGGAGCCTATAAACAGCTGCTTGAGGTCGTAGCCGGTGTTGTCCTTGCGCAGCGCCTTCAGGCCGTTCCAGATGCGCCCGTCGGCCAGCACCACCTCGAGCCCCAGTACCAGGTCGCGGGCGTTACCGTAGCGCAGCACCGCGTTGCCGCCCGCATTGGTCGACAGCACGCCGCCGATCTGCGCCGAGCCTTCCGACGCGAGGCTCAGGGGAAACAGCCGGTCCGCATCGGCGGCGGCCTGCTGCGCCGCCGCCAAGGTGCAGCCGGCCTCGAGGGTCATGATGAAGCCCTGCGGGTCGACGCCCCGGACCCGGTTCAGCCGCCCGAGTGACAGCACGATCTCGCCGGCGCCTTGATGGGGCATCGCGCCGCCGCACAGACCGGTATGTCCTCCCTGTGGTACCAGCTTCAGGCCATGCTTGGCGCAATACGCCACGACCTCTGCGACCTGGTAGGTATCGCGGGGCCGGGCGACCAGCGGCGTGTCGCCGTGCCAGCGGTCGCGCCACTCGGTCAGGTAGGGCGCGATGTCGGCCGCGTCGTCGATATAGCCGCCGGTCCCGAGCAGCTGCTTTAGCGCGTCGAGGCTCATGGGCGGCCCTCCCGAGGCGCGGCGGCGCGGCGCAGCCGGTCGTTGACGGCTAGGCCCAGGCCGGTCTCAGGGATGGGCATGACGGCGATGCAGGAGACGCCCGGATGATCCAGCGCCCGCAGCATGGCGAACAGGTTGGCGGCCGCCTCGGTCGGATCGGCCGACGGGCTGAGGTTGAGAGTGATCCGCGCCCCCGGGAGCGGCGACCCGAACGCCAGCAGCGCCTCGCCGTCGCGGACCTCCAGCGCGTCCAGCCGAACGGCGGCGTCGGGCGCATAATGGCTGCTGAGTTGGCCCGGCGCGGTGACGCCGTCCTCGGGCGCATGGCGACGCAGCGTCGTGCCGGCCAGGTCCTCGATGTCCTCGACGGCGATACCGCCCGGCCGGAGGAGCACGGCGACCTCGCCCTCGAAGCCGACGATGGTGGATTCCAGCCCGACCGTGCAGGGCCCGCCATCGACCACCAGCGCCAGCGGCAGCTCCTCGATCACGTGCCGCGCGGTGGTGGGGCTGACATGGCCCGACCGGTTGGCGCTGGGCGCGGCGAGCGGTCCGCCGAAGGCGCGCAGGATGTCGCGTGCCACGGGATGGGCGGGCATGCGGATCGCCAGCGTGTCCAGACCCGCCGAGGCAAGCAGCGACACCCTGCAGCCGTCGCGGCGCGGCAGCACCAGAGTCAGCGGCCCTGGCCAGAACCGGGCGGCGATGCGCCGGGCGAGCGGGTTCATCTCGACCAGCGCCTCGGCCTGCGCCATGTCGGCCACATGGATGATCAGCGGGTTGAAGGTCGGCCGGCCCTTCATCTCGAAGATGCGGGCCACGGCCCGGTCGTCGCAGGCGTCGGCGGCGAGCCCGTAGACGGTCTCGGTCGGCAGGCCGATGGGCTGACCTGCGCGCAGCAGGGCGACGGCGCGGGCGGTGGTCGCCGGGCCGGCCTTGAAGATCGCGTGCTCGCTGGGCGCGGGTCTGTTCATCCGCGCTATATCTAAATCGCTTTGGGGCAAAGCGGAACGCTTGCTGTTGCCTGTCCAAATCGTGGTTGGTTTCGCCGGGCTTCCTCTCTACGATGCCCGGAACCTGATTACCGCTCGGTAAAGACGTGGATAAGCCCAGCCTCACCTACCCATTCGACGACCTGCCGGCTCCCGGCACGACCCGCGTGATCGCGCCCGGCATCAAGTGGCTGCAGATGCCGCTGCCCTTCGCGCTCGATCACATCAACCTCTACCTGCTCGAGGACGGCGATGGCTGGGTGCTGGTCGATACCGGCATCCGCGGCGACAAGACCCGCGACTTCTGGCTGCAGATCTTCGACAACGAGCTGGACGGCAAGCCGATCACCCGCGTGATCGCCACCCACATGCATCCGGATCATCTTGGCCAGGCGGGCTGGCTGTGCCGGCATTTCAACGCGCCGCTGCTGATGAGCCGGACCGAATATTTCTACGCCCGCACCTTCTCCAACGAGAACGCGCGTGTGCTGCCGCCCGAGGCGATCCTGTTCTACGAGCGCGGTGGCATCCCGGAACCCATCCTTGCGGAGATCCGGTCGCGGGGCTGGGGTGGCTTCAGCAACAATGTGGAGCCGCTGCCGATCGGCTACCACCGGCTGATCGACAGCCAGGTCATCACCATCGGCGGCCGGAAATGGCGCGTCGTTACCGGCAGCGGCCATTCGCCGGAGCACGTCTGCCTCTATTGCGACGAACTCGACGTGCTGATCTCGGGCGACCAGGTGCTGCCGCGCATCACCTCGAACGTCAGCGTCAACGCCAACGAGCCCGAGGAAGACCCGCTGCACTACTGGCTGGACTCGCACCGCAAGTTCCTGTCGCTGCTGCCGGACACCGCGTTCGTCCTGCCGTCGCACAACCGGCCGTTCTACGGGCTGCACGCGCGGCTGCTCTACCTGATCGACCACCACGAGGACCGCATGCTGGCGTGCGAGGAGAAGTGCGTCACGCCGCAGACCGCCCATGAGCTGCTGCCGGTGATGTTCTCGCGCGAGCTGGACTCGTTCCAGATCATGCTGGCGCTGGGCGAATGCATCGCCCATCTGCACTGCCTGATGGGCCGCGGCCGGCTGGAACGGTTCCTCGACCAGGATGGCCGCTACCGCTACCGCAGCATCGATCCGAGCCTCGCCCAGCGCGCTCATCCGGGTCATCACGAAGGACCGGACGCCGCGCCGCTCATGGTGTAGGGGCCGGCATGGACCGGCCCTGGCTCGCGCACTACCCGCCCAATGTGGACTGGCACCAGGCGTTCGAGCCGCGCCCCGTCTATGCCGCGCTCGACTCCGCGGCGGCGCAATGGCCGGACAACGTCCATCTCGATTTCTTCGGCCGCGAGTTCACCTACGCCCAGACCCTCGAGATGGTCGCGCGGGCGGCGAAGGGGTTCCAGAAGCTCGGCGTCGGGCCCGGCGTCAAGGTGGGCCTGTTCCTGCCCAACTGCCCGCAGCAGGTGATCAGCTACTTCGCCGTGCTGAAGACGGGCGGCGTCGTCGTCAACTACAGCCCGCTCTATTCCGAAAACGAACTGCTTTTCCAGATCGAGGACTCGCACACCGACATCATGGTGACGCTGGACCTGGCGCTGCTCTATCCGAAGGCGCGCGACATGATCGACAAGAGCCGCGTGCGCACGCTGGTGGTGTCGCGGCTGTCCGATACCATGCCGCTGCTCAAGGGCGCCGCGTTCCGGCTGTTCAAGCGCGACGCCATCGCCGCGCGGGTGTGGGACGACCGCCAGGTCACCTGGGAAGCGCTGCTCGACAATGACAGTGCGTTCGAGCCGGCGCATGTCGATCCGGTCCAGGATATCGCCGTGCTGCAATATACCGGCGGTACCACCGGCGTACCCAAGGGCGCCATGCTTACCCACGCCAACGTCTACATCAACGGCTGCCAGAACCGGGCGTGGTTTCCCGACTTCATGCCGGGGCAGGAAACCACTCTAGGCGCGCTGCCGTTCTTCCACGCCTTCGCCATGACCACCATTCTGGTGATGGGCACCATGACCGGCTGCCGCATCGTGCTACACCGCAAGTTCGAACTGGACGCCGTGGTCGATGACGTCATCGCCAGGAAGCCGAGTTCGCTGCCGGGCGTGCCCACCATGTTCACCGCGCTCGCCAACCATCCCAGGGTGAACCGGCAGTCCTTCGCATCGGTGCGCTGGGCCATGTCGGGCGGCGCGCCGTTGCCTGCAGGGGTCCGCCACCACTTCGAAAGCGTGACCGGGGTGAAGATCCTGGAAGGCTACGGCCTCACCGAGTGCTCGCCGACCGCCACCTGCGGGCCGGAGGTCGGCATCAACAAGGAAGGCTCCATCGGCCTGCCGCTGCCGGGGACCGACATCGTCATCGTCGACCGCGAGGATCCCCACAAGGTGCTGCCCGCCGGCGAGACGGGCGAGATCTGCATCGCCGGGCCGCAGGTGATGAAGGGATACTGGAACAACCCGGACGCCACCAGCGCCGCCATCGTCGACGGCAGGCTGCGGTCCGGCGACGTGGGCTATATGGACGCGGACGGCTACACCTTCATCATCGACCGGATGAAGGACCTGATCCTGGTCGGCGGCTTCAACGTGTTCCCGCGCATCGTCGAGGAGGCGATCCACAAGCATCCGGCGGTGAAGGAGGTCACGGTCATCGGCATACCCGACGACTATTTGGGCGAGGTGCCCAAGGCGTTCGTGGTGTTGAAGGATGGCACCGAGAGTCTGGATGCGGACAAGCTCACGGAATTCCTCCGCGGCCAGATCGGCAAGCACGAGATGCCGCGTGAAATCGAGTTTCGCAACGACCTGCCCAAGACCGCCGTCGGCAAGTTGTCGAAGAAGGAGTTGGTGGCGGAAGAGGCGGCCAAGCGGGTGAAGGCCCCGGCCTAGAAGCGATCTGGCCACCGCATGGCGCCGTGGAAGACGCGCAGTATTTCGACCGCTTGTCCTGATACCCTGTACGGGACCAGGTAAGGCGTACCGGTGACGACAAGTTCCCTGGTGCCTTCAACGCGTCCCTTCCTGCCCGCATGGGGAAACTGGCCAAGAGACCTGGAGGCGGACTGGATGCGCCGCATGATGCGCGCGGCCGCGTCGGGGTTTTCGCTTCTCAGGTACTCACCGATCTCGATCAGATCGAGACGGGCATGCATCAGCCACCGAACCCTCATTTCGTATATTTGTCGAAGATCGCCTCTATCTCGGCGTCATCGGCGAATTCACCGCGATCGGCGGCGGCCAGCGCTTCATTGATGCCATTGATCTGCCATTCCTGGACGTCCAGATATTGCTGGAAGGCTTCCCTCGCCAGTTCAGACTGGTCTCGACCTGTGCTTTCCGCGAGTTGACGGAGGCGGACCTTGTTTTCCGCCTCGATCCGAAAATTGATCGCTTCAAGTTTCTGCATCGGTCTGCCTCGGGACGTCGTGTTGAAATACAATGTAATACAAGATTGAATTTGACGCCAGGGAGTCAGGCGCCTTCGGCTGCTGCATCGTTCGTTCAAGACCTGCCTGCTCAGCGGGCGAAGTTACCAGTTGCCAATCGACCACCTGAACAGCGAGTGCAGACCCGTCGATCTTTGAACGGAGCCAGTTGCCCTCTATGATCGGATGCATGACGACGCTGCTGGTTTCCCATAGCGACTGCCTCTATCACGATACCTCGCCAGGCCATCCCGAATCGCCGGACCGGCTGCGGGCGGTGATGCGCGCGCTGGAGGCGGCGGAGTTCGCGCCCCTGTTGCGGGAGGAGGCGCCTTCCGCCACCGACGCGCAACTGCTGCGTGCCCATCCGCGGGAGGTGCTGCGCCTGCTCGCCGCCAAGGTCGACGAGTCGGCCATGGAGGGCTATGCGCAGATCGATGCGGACACCGTCGTCTCGCCCGGATCGTACATCGCCGCCCGACGCGCGGCCGGCGCGGTGTGCCATGCGGTGGGCGCAGTGGCGCTGGGCGAGGTGGGCAACGCATTCTGTGCGGTGCGGCCTCCCGGCCATCACGCGGAATCCCGCCGGCCCATGGGATTTTGTCTGTTCAACAATGTGGTCGTCGGCGCGCTCGAGGCCCGGGCGGTCTATGGGCTGAGGCGGATCGCCGTGGTCGACTTCGATGTCCATCATGGCAACGGCACCCAGGAGTTGTTCGAGTCCGACCCGACCCTGTTCTATGCCTCGTGCCACCAGTGGCCGTTCTATCCCGGCACCGGCCGGGCGGGCGAAACCGGCGTCGGCAACGTCGTCAACGTACCGCTGGCCGAAGGCGCCGGCGGCGCGGCTTTCCTGCGCGCGATCGGCGACAGGATCATCCCCGCGCTCGCCGACTTCCGTCCCGACCTGCTGATGATCTCGGCGGGTTTCGACGCCCATGAAAACGATCCTCTGGCCGGTTTGAACGTGGCCACGGAAGACTTCGAATCGGCCACCGATATGCTGTGCGCCGCAGCGGAACGCTTGTGCGGCGGGCGAGTCGTCTCTACTTTGGAAGGTGGATACAACCTGAAAGACCTCGCGGCGAGCGCCGCGGGGCATGTCCGTTCTCTCATGCGGCACGGCTGAAGGCGGCAGGCGGCGGACACACAAGGAAACGTGATGGCGGATACGCAGACGGCACTACCCGACGACATCGCCAGCATGACATTCGAACAGGCCCTTCAGGAACTGGAGACGGTTGTCGCCAGGCTGGAAGGGGGCCGCGTCGGGCTGGAGGAGTCGATCGAGATGTACACACGGGGAGCGCAGTTGAAACAGCATTGCGCGGCCAAGCTGGCCGACGCCCAGGCGCGGATCGAGAAGGTGGTCGTGGCCAGCGACGGAAGCCTTTCGGCGCAACCTGCGGATATCGGGTAAGCCGGTGACGCAGAATTTGAGCAAAACGCCCGACATCGCGGTCCTCCAGGCCGAAATGGGCAAGGTTGCCGAGGCCATCGACCTGGCGCTTGAGCGCATCCTGCCACCTGTCGAAGGCAAGGAAGGCCAGCTGATGGAGGCCATGCGGTACGCCACGCTGGCCGGCGGCAAGCGGCTGCGGCCGTTCCTGGTGCTGGCGAGCGGCACGCTGTTCGATGTGCCGACAGACCGGTCTACCCGCGTGGCGTGTGCGCTGGAATGCATCCATACCTACTCGCTGGTGCATGACGACCTGCCCTGCATGGACGACGACGACCTGCGCCGCGGCATGCCGACGACCCACAGGAAATTTGACGAGGCGACGGCGGTGCTGGCGGGCGACGCGCTGCTGACCTATGCCTTCGAGATCGTCTCCGATCCTCGCACCCATCACGATCCGCTGGTGCGGGCCGAACTGGTGCACGCCATGGCCCGCGAGGCCGGCGCCCACGGCATGGTCGGCGGCCAGATGATCGACCTGCTGGCCGAGACCGAGGAGCTCGACATGGGCACGGTCATCCGGCTGCAGCAGATGAAGACCGGCGCGCTGATCCGCTTCGCCGTCGAGGCCGGCGCCATCATGGGCCGTGCCGGCGAGGACCAGCGCCAGGCGCTGCAGAACTATGCCCACGATCTCGGGCTCGCGTTCCAGATCGTCGACGACCTGCTCGACGTGGAAGGCACCGAGGCGGAAGTGGGCAAAAAGGTGGGCAAGGACGGCGATGCCGGCAAGGCGACGTTCGTCTCGCTGCTCGGCGTCGAGCGCGCCCGCACCCAGGCCCAGATGCTGGCAGATCAGGCCGGCGTCCACCTGGACATGTTCGACGAGCGGGCCGAGTTGCTCCGCCTGCTGCCCCATTTCGTCATAAACCGCCGGCATTGAAAGTTGGCCGCCCGATGACCCAGACCCCGCTTCTCGATACCATCCAGACGCCGGCGGACCTGCGCAAGCTGTCGTCCAAGCAGCTCCGCCAGGTGGCCGACGAGTTGCGCATCGCCACCATCGACACGGTGTCGCGCACCGGCGGCCATCTCGGCGCCGGCCTCGGCGTCGTCGAGCTTACCACCGTGCTGCACTACGTGTTCGACACGCCGCGCGACCGGCTGATCTGGGACGTGGGCCACCAGTGCTATCCGCACAAGATCCTGACCGGCCGCCGCGACCGGATGCACACGCTGCGCTCGGGCGGCGGTCTGTCGGGCTTCACCAAGCGTGCCGAGAGCGAATACGATCCGTTCGGCGCCGCGCACAGCTCCACATCCATCTCCGCCGGTCTGGGCATGGCGGTGGCGCGAGACCTGTCGGGCGGCCGCAACAACGTCATCGCGGTGATCGGCGACGGCGCCATGAGCGCGGGCATGGCCTACGAGGCCATGAACAACGCCGGTTCCATGGACAAGCGCCTGATCGTCATCCTCAACGACAACGACATGTCGATCGCGCCGCCCGTGGGCGCCATGAGCGCCTATCTGGCCCGTCTCCTGTCGTCGCGGCAATATCTGGGCCTGCGCGAGATCGCCAAGCAGATCGCCGCCAGGTTCCCCAAGTCCATCGAACGCCGCGCCAAGCAGGTCGAGGAATATGCCCGCGGCATGGCGACCGGCGGCACCCTGTTCGAGGAGCTGGGCTTCTATTACATCGGCCCGATCGACGGCCATAACGTCGACCATCTGCTGCCGGTGCTGAAGAACGTCCGCGACGAGGTCGACGGCCCGGTGCTGGTCCATGTGGTGACCCAGAAGGGCAAGGGCTATCCGCCGGCCGAGGCCGCCGCGGACAAGTATCATGGCGTCAACAAGTTCGACGTGGTGACCGGCGCGCAGGTCAAGGCCAAGGCCAACGCGCCCAGCTACACCCGTGTGTTCGCCGACGCGCTGATCAAGGAGGCCGAGGCCGACGACAGGATCGTCGCTATCAGCGCCGCCATGCCCTCGGGCACCGGCCTGGACCTGTTCGCCGAGCGCTTCCCGGAGCGCTGCTTCGACGTGGGCATCGCCGAACAGCACGGCGTCACCTTCGCGGCCGGCCTCGCCTCGGAAGGCTACCGGCCATTCGCCGCCATCTATTCCACCTTCCTGCAGCGCGCCTACGACCAGGTTGTCCATGACGTGGCGATCCAGTCGCTGCCGGTGCGCTTCGCCATCGACCGTGCGGGCCTGGTGGGCGCCGACGGGCCGACCCACGCCGGCTCGTTCGACGTGACCTATCTGGCGACGCTGCCCGGCTTCGTGGTCATGGCCGCCGCCGACGAGGCCGAGCTGATGCACATGGTGGCGACCGCCGCCGTCATCGACGACCGGCCTTCGGCGTTCCGCTATCCGCGCGGCGAGGGCATCGGCATCGAGATGCCCGAAAGAGGGATTCCGTTGGAGATCGGCAAGGGCCGCGTCATGCGCGAAGGCTCGTCGGTCGCCATCCTGTCGTTCGGCACCCGCCTGCAGGAGTCGCTGCTCGCCGCCGACATGCTGGCCGCGCGCGGGTTCTCGACCACGGTGGCCGACGCCCGCTTCGCCAAGCCGCTCGACCACGACCTGATCCGCCGGCTGGCGAAGGAGCACGAGGTGCTGTTGACCATCGAGGAAGGGGCCATCGGCGGCTTCGGCGCCCATGTGCTGCATTTCCTCGCCGAGGACGGTCGCCTCGACAAGGGCCTGAAGGTCCGCACCATGGTGCTGCCCGACATCTTCATCGACCAGGACAAGCCCGAGGTGATGTACGCCGTCGCGGGCCTCAACGCGCAGCAGATCGTCGAGAAGGCGCTCGGCGCCATGGGCATGGACGCCGCGTCGATCCGGCAGGAAAGCGCTTAGTTCTCTATCCTCGTTGTCATCCCGGCGAAAGCCGGGCCCCAGAACGGTGAAGGGACGCAGCTCTACGATCGCTGGGTCCCGGCTTTCGCCGGGATGACAACCAAATTGAAGTTTCATGCCGAAAATCCGTGTAGACGTCCTGCTGGTTGACCGCGGCCTGGTGGAAAGCCGCAGCCGGGCGCAGGCGCTGATCATGGCGGGCGCGGTCTATACCGGCACCGAGCGTATCTCCAAGGCGGGGCAGACCATCGCCGACGACGCGCCGCTGGAAGTGAAGGGGCGCGACCATCCGTGGGTCAGCCGCGGCGGCCTCAAGCTCGATCATGCGCTGAAACAGTTCGACGTCGATCTTGCCGGAAAAGTGGTGCTCGACGTCGGCGCCAGCACCGGCGGATTCACCGACGTGGCGTTGCGTCATGGTGCATCCAAAGTCTATGCCGTCGACGTGGGCCACGGCCAGCTCGCCTGGTCGTTGCGCCAGGATCCGCGCTTGGTGGTGCTGGAAAAGACCAACGCCCGTCACCTCACCGCGGCGGAAATCCCCGGGCCGGTCGACGCGGTGGTCTGCGACGCCAGCTTCATCGGCCTGCAGACCGTGCTGCCCGCTCCCATGGCGCTTGCCGCGTCCGGCGCCGTGCTGATCGCGCTGATCAAGCCGCAGTTCGAAGTGGGCAAGGGGCAGGTCGGCAAGGGCGGCGTGGTGCGCGACCCGGCGCTGCACGAGGAGGTCTGCGCCCGCATCCGCGACTGGCTCGACGCCGAACCGGGCTGGAGCGTCATCGGCCTCACCGAAAGCCCGATCACCGGGCCGGAGGGCAACAAGGAGTTCCTCATCGCGGCCCGCCGCGCGCCCTGATATTGTGTGTGCCGCATCAGCTCGGAACCTCCATGATCGTCGCCAACGCCGTCTCCTATGAATACCCGAACCTGCGGGCGCTCTCCGACGTCAGCTTCACCATCGGCCAGGGCGCCATCGCCGCCCTGATCGGCCCCAACGGCGCCGGCAAGACCACGCTGATGCGCTGCCTGGCGGCGCTGGAGCTGCCTTATTCGGGGACCATCGAGATCGATGGCATCGACACCGCCGAGCATCCGCGCGAGGTGCACAAGCGCATCGGCTACCTGTCCGACTTCTTCGGCGTCTACCGCGACCTAACGGTGGAGCGTTGCCTGCGCCACGCCGCCATGGCCGGTGGCGTACCGCCCGAGAATGTCGGCGCGGCGGTGGCGCGCGCGGCGGCACGGGTGGAGTTGTCCGACCGCATGGGCGCCTTGTCCGGCACCCTGTCGCGCGGCCTGCGCCAGCGCCTCGGCATCGCCCAGGCCATGATCCACGATCCGACCGTGCTGATCCTCGACGAGCCGGCCTCCGGCCTCGATCCGGAAGCCAGGCACGATCTGTCCGAACTGCTGAAGGTGCTGCGCGACCAGGGCATGACCCTGCTGGTGTCGTCGCACATCCTGTCCGAGCTGGAGGACTACGCCACCGAGGTGTTGTTCATCCGCGAGGGCCGGCTGGTGCAGCACGCGCCGCTCGGTACATCGGCCACGTCCCCGACCATGCGCGTCCGGGTCGAAATGGCCCACGCGGTGCCTGACCTGGCCGCCGCGCTGTCGGCCGTTGCCGGGATCACGGTTGAAAGCGCGGACGAGACCTCGGCGATTATCGTCTCGGGCGTCGACGCTGAAGCCCGCCGCGCAGCGCTCGCCGCCCTGATCGCGGCCGGCCTGCCGGTCAGTGCGTTTGCCCAGCACAGGGAACGGCTGCAGGAATCCTACCTGTCGTTCGTCGATGGCCTGGAGGCGCGCAAATGAATCCGGAACTGCTGCGCAATGTCTGGCACGAGCTGACCATGCGCCGGCTGATCGCCATGCCGCTGGTGCTCGGCGCCTTGCTGATGCTGTGGAGTTCGGACTCCTTCGTCGCCGATCTGGCGGGCGGCTTCTTCGCCATCCTCACCATCCTGTGGGGCACGCGGCAGGCCGCCGACGCGGTGGCGTCGGAGGTGACCGAGAACACCTGGGACTGGCAGCGGCTGTCCACCCTGTCGGCCTGGCAGCTCACCTGGGGCAAGGTGATCGGCGCCACCCTGTTCACCTGGTACGGTGCGCTGATCTGCCTGGGCGTGCGCTTTGCCGCCCTGCTGAAGGACCACGACGTCATCTCGCTGGTGCACGGCACGCTCTACCTGATCGGCGCCGCGCTGATGGCGCAGACCGTGTCGTTCCTGCTGGGGCTACAAACCGTCCGCCTACGCGGTCACCGCACCAGGGTCGGCACCCTGGTGAGCCAGATCATCGGCATCGCCGTCGGCTATACGGCTCTCAAATATGCCGGAATGGTGCCGGGCGCCGACATCGGCTGGATCAGCGAAAGCCGCGGCGACATGCTGCTGCAATGGTATGGCATTCCGGTCGGCGCCAGCATCATGGCGACCATCGGCATCGCCGCGTTCCTGGGCTGGACGCTGCTGGGCGCCCACCGGTTGATGATGCGCGAGCTGTCCTACCGCACGCGGCCGTGGGCGTGGCCCGCCTTCGTGCTGTTCACCTGCGCGTTCATGGCGGGATTCCCGCCGTCGGTGGCGGCGCCGTCGGGCGATTTCGTCAGCTTCGAGATCGCCGAGCGGCTGGCCATCGCCGCCGTCACCGCCGCCGCCCTGACCTATGCGGCGCTTTTCTGGGACGACAAGGACCCAGTGATGTTCCGCCGCCTGATCAGGCTCTACGAGGCTCAGCGCTGGCGCGAGTTCGCATCCTATACGCCGACCTGGCTGGTTTCGCTGGCGATCACCGCCGTGCTCGCGGTGCTGCTGCTGGCCGTCGGTGGCGGCGGCAAGGTGGGCGGCGTCACCCTTTGGGCGGCGATCATCGGCGGCCTGCTGTTCATGGCGCGGGACATTGCTCTCAACCTGTATTTCTGGCTGTCGCCCAACCCGGCCCGCGCCAACCTGATCACCCTGATAATGCTCGGCCTGCTGTACCTGGTGTTGCCGGGCGTGACCGGATTCGACGACGACGTGATGTTCGTGTTCTACCCGTTCGCACCGGCGGCGCCGGTGTTCACGCTGTGCGCGGCGGCGGCCCAGTTTGGCTTCATGGTGCTGCTGCTGGTCATGCGCTGGCGCAAGCGCTTCGTGCTGGCGGCCGCCTGAACCGATGACCGTTCCCATCGACGTCCGGATCACGGCGCTCGGCGCCCAGGGCGACGGCATCGCCGAGGCTGGCGGCGACCGGCTCTACGTGCCATTCTCCGTGCCCGGCGACCTGGCGCGCGTCCTGCCCGGCGAGAAGCAGGGCGAGGGCATATCCGCCGAACTGCTGGAGATCGTCGAGGCCGGGCCGGCGCGCGTCGATCCGGCCTGCATCCATTTCGGCATCTGCGGCGGCTGCGCCCTGCAGCATCTCGACGATGCGTCCTATGCGGCGTTCAAGCGCGACCAGGTGGTGCGCGCGCTGTCCCATCACGGGCTGGGCGACGTTGAGGTGGCCGCGCCGCTGATCGTCCCCGCCCGCGCCCGTCGGCGCACGAGGCTGACGGCGCGGCGCTCGGGCGACAGGGTGCTGCTGGGCTATCTGGAACGCGGCAGCCACCGCATGGTCGGCGTGACCGAATGCCCGGTGATCCTGCCGCGCCTCGAGGCGCTGCTGCCGCCGCTGCGCGCCCTGCTCGCCGACCTGCTCGGTGTCAAGGACACGCTCCACCTCACGCTGACGGCGACCGACACGGGCGTCGACCTGCTGATCGCGGGCGAGCGGCGGCCCAACATGCGCGGGTTGCAGAGCCTCGCCATTTTCGCCGAGGCGCAGGATCTGGCGCGGATCACCTGGGACTCGAAGGAAGGGCCGGAAGCCGTCGCCGTCCGCCGTCCGCCGACGGTGCAGCTCGGCCGGGCCGGCGTGCCGCTGCCGCCGGGCGCGTTCCTGCAGGCCACCGTGGACAGCGAGACCTGGATGATGGAGATGGCCCGCGATGCGGTGGCGGGCGCCAGGCATGTGGCCGACCTGTTCGCCGGCTGCGGCACCTTCACCGCCGTCCTCGCCGAAAAATCAGCCGTCTCGGCGTTCGAATCCTCGGCCGAGATGGTCGAGGCCTGCCGCAGGGGCCTCAACCACGCACGTGGGCTGCACCCGGTGACGCTGGCGCGGCGCGACCTGTTCCGCGAGCCGCTGACGGTCAAGGAACTGGCCCGGTTCGACGCCGTGGTGATCGATCCGCCTCGCGCCGGCGCCCGCGACCAGACAGCGACACTGGCCCAGTCGAAGGTGCCCGTGGTGGCGGCGTTCTCCTGCAACCCGGCCACCTTCGCTCGCGACGCCCGGAGCATGGTCGAGGGCGGCTACCGGCTGGAACGGGTCACGCCCATCGACCAGTTCCGCTGGGCCGCCCATGTGGAACTGGCGGCGGTGTTCAAAAAGGGGTGAGGGGCTACCGCCGCCGGCCGTAATTGGCGGCCAGGTACTCGACGATGCTTTCCTTCTCGTCGGCTTCGAGCGGTTCCTGCTTGCAGTCCTTCAGCATCTGGTCGACCGCCAGGTCCCACTCGGTGCGGGTCAGCTTCTGGCGCTTGATCCAGCCGATCTTGAAGCAGTTCTGGAAAGCGTAGAAGGTACTCTCGCGGCCTTCACCGGGGGCAAGGCCCTCATACTTGTCGTCGCTGCGCAGGAACGTGCGCTGGTCCGGGATCGGACTCTGGTATTGCGTTTCGGGCTGGGCCATCGCCGTGCCGGCCATCAATCCCAGCAGCACCGCGCCCATCAGCAAATTCTTCATCGGATTATCCCCTTGGCGAGCCTTATCCTATCGGAAAACGCGCGGTTGGGCCATGTGGTTCACGGTACGTTGGGACCGTATTGCTTGGCCAGATAGTCGAGGATGATCTCGCGCTCCTGCGGCTCCATCGGTTCGTAGGGGTATTTCTCGAGGATGCGGTCGATGGTGGCCGACCATTCGTCGCGCGACTTGCGGGCAGTCCTGATCCGCGCGTCGGAATGGCACGGACTGCAGAAATAATAGGTTTCCTCACGGCCGTAGTCGGGCCGAAGGCCGCCCCAGTCCGAAACGGTCGGCCGCTCCTTTTCGGGCGGGATTGGATTCTGGAAGCCTTCGTCGATCGGCTTGGTGGCCGGGTTCATCTGGTCCGGCGTCGACGGATTGACCGCGCCGGGGTCCATGTTCTGGGCCGTCGCCGCCGCGGCCACGCCGATCAGCCCCAGGCCGAGCACGGCCGCCCAAACCTTGTTCATGCGGATTCCTTCCGAAGCGAAGCCACGACCCTACCTGAAGCGAAGTCTCTAACTGAAGTAAGTGCTTTGGCCAGCAAAGCTACAGCGCTTTCAGCCAAGGCGGAATCGCCTTGGCGCCCGAAGGCCGCGGCGAAAACTGCTGGACCACTTCAGCCGACCTGGCCGCGGTGGCGCAGCATGTGATCGGCCAGCACGCAGGCCATCATCGCCTCGCCCACCGGTACGGCGCGGATGCCCACGCACGGGTCGTGGCGTCCCTTGGTGACGATCTCGGTTTCCTCGCCGTCCACGGTCACCGTCTGGCGCGCCGACAGGATCGACGAGGTCGGCTTGACCGCGAAGCGCACGACCACGTCCTGGCCCGTTGAGATGCCGCCCAGGATGCCGCCCGCCTTGTTGGACAGGAAGCGCGGCTTGCCGTCATTGCCGGCGCGCATTTCGTCTGCGTTGGCCTCGCCAGTCAGGGCGGCGGCCTCGAAGCCGCTGCCGATCTCCACGCCCTTGACCGCGTTGATGCTCATCATGGCGCGGGCCAGGTCGGCGTCGAGCTTGGCGTAGAGCGGCGCGCCCCAGCCCGCGGGCACCCCCGAGGCATGCACCTCGATGACCGCGCCCACCGAGCTGCCGGCCTTGCGGATGCCGTCGAGATAGTCTTCCCACAGCGTGGCGGCCTTGGCGTCGGGCGACCAGAACGGGTTGTCGCCCGTGATGCTCCAGTCCCAGTTGGCCGGATCGATGGCGTGCTCGCCGATGCGCACCAGCGCCCCGCGGATGACGATGCCGTCGCCCAGCACCTTGCGCGCGACGGCTCCGGCCGCGACCCGCGACGCCGTCTCGCGCGCCGACGAGCGTCCGCCGCCCCGGTAGTCGCGGAGGCCGTACTTGGCCATGTAGGCATAGTCGGCGTGGCCCGGCCGGTACTTGGCGGCGATGTCGCCATAGTCCTTCGACCGCTGGTCGACGTTGTCGATCATCAGCTGGATCGGTGTGCCCGTGGTCCTGCCTTCGAACACGCCCGACAGGATCTTCACCTCGTCGGGCTCGCGCCGCTGGGTGGTGAAGCGCGACTGCCCCGGCCGGCGCTGATCAAGATAGTGCTGGATGAACGCCTCGTCGATCGGCAGGCCTGGCGGGGTTCCATCCACGACGCAGCCTATGGCCGGCCCGTGGCTTTCGCCCCAGGTGGTCACCCGGAACAGATGGCCGAAGGTGTTGTGCGACATGGTCTATTCCTGGGCCGCGCCGCCGATCACGATATCGGGGGCGGACTCGTCCTTCATGCCGATGATGTTGTAGCCGCTGTCCACGTAGTGGATCTCGCCGGTGACGCCCGACGACAGGTCGGATAGCAGGTAGAGACCCGAGCCGCCCACCTCCTCGATGGTCACGTTCCGGCGCAGCGGCGAATGGTATTCGTTCCACTTCAGGATGTAGCGGAAGTCGCCGATGCCCGACGCGGCCAAGGTCTTGATCGGCCCGGCCGAGATGGCGTTGACGCGGATGTTCTTTTCGCCCAGGTCCTTGGCCATGTAGCGAACGCTGGCCTCCAGCGCCGCCTTGGCCACGCCCATCACGTTGTAGTGGGGCAGCACTTTCTCGGCGCCGTAATAGGTCAGCGTCAGCAGGCTGCCGCCGTTCGGCATCAGCTTCTCGGCGCGCTGGCAGACGGCGGTGAACGAGAAGCACGAGATGTTCATGGTCATGGCGAAGTTTTCGGCCGTCGTGTCGACGTACCGGCCCTTCAGCTGGTCCTTGTCGGAATAGGCGATCGCGTGGACGACGAAGTCGATGCTGCCCCAGGCCTTCTCCAGCGCAGCGAAGGTGGCGTCGAGCTGCTCGGGCCGGGTCACGTCGCATTCCAGCACCAGCGTGCTGCCCAACGAATCCGCCAGTGGACGCACGCGCCTCTCCAGCGCCTCGCCCTGGAAGGTGAAGGCCAGCTCCGCGCCGTGCTCGCTCAGCCTCTGGGCGATGCCCCAGGCGATGGAACGATTGTTGGCCACACCCATGATGAGGCCGCGCTTGCCGGTCATCAGGCCGTTCGGTGAAGTCATATGTTTCTTGCTGCTGCTATCGGGAAAGAAGAGTGCCGCATCGTACACCAACGGGGCCGGTCGTCAAACCGGCCCGGGTTTGCGACGATCTACCCCGAGTTGAGTAGTTTTACCGGCACTTATGGCATGTCGTCCGGTGCGGCGATTGACACCAAATTGGCGAGGCGATACCTCTAGCTGGCAAGCCGCCGGCCGATGATCACCAGCGGCAATCCGGTCTAGCATCTGAGGGGGTGTCTGAACATGCGCGCGATTGCATTTGCCGTGGCGGCGATGGTGGCCCTGGCCGGTGGTCCGGCCCTGGCGAAGAAGACGCCCGAGGAGAACCTCGAGATTCCCATGTGCCCGCAAGTGCTGGGCACGGTCGCGATCAAGGACAGCCAGAACGAGTGGTGGCGCCAGTACAACCTGGGCAACCCGGCGGCGGTGATCAAGCTGATCGTCATGAAGTCGGGCTGCTTCCAGCTGGTCGATCGCGGCCAGGGCATGCAGATGATGAAGGAAGAGCGCGAGCTGATGGGCGAGGACGAGCTGCAGCGCGGCTCGGACATCGGCAAGGGCCAGATGAAGGCCGCCGACTACTTCATCCTGCCCGACCTGGTGACGCAGGACAGCAATGCCGGCGGCAGCGCCATCGGCGCGGGCATCGGCGGCGCCATCGGCGGCGGCTGGGGCGCGGCGCTGGGCGGCATCAAGACCAAGAAGCTGGAAGCCCAGGCGCTGCTCACCCTGACCAACGCCCGCACCGGCGTTCAGGAGTTGATCGCCGAGGGCACCTACAAGAAGACCGACGTGTCGTTCGGCTTCGGCGGCGGCGGCTGGGGCGGCTTCGGCCTGGCGCTGGCGGCCGCGGGCGGCGGCTATGCCGACACTGACATCGGCAAGGTGATCACGCTGGCCTACGTCAAGGCCTACCGCAACATGGTGACCCAGATGGGCGGCCTGTCGGGCAACGCCAAGATGGCGGCCCCGCTCCCGGCCCAGCGCCTGCTCGAGCGCACCGCGCTGCTGTCCGAGCCGCGCGAGGACGCGGCCCCGGTGCGCGGCCTTCGCGAGGGCATCGTCCTGCACCCGACAGGCAACAAGCAGGGCCTGTTCTGGGAAGTCGAAGAGCCCAACGGCGACCGCGGCTGGGTGCCGTCCGAGCTGCTGGAACTGGCGAAGTAAATTTCGGGTTCGATCCGAAGGAAAAGGGGGCTTCGGCCCCCTTTTTTGTTGATCTGCCTCACCCGTTCTCGTCGATCAGCCAGGTGCCGTCGGGCGCCACGCAGGCCGTGCCGTAGCCGGTCGACTTCTTGCCACCGGCGGTGAACGCCTGCTGGAACTCGCGGCAGCTCTTGCCGCCCATGGTGAACTTGGGTTGCGGCGTGATCGAGCCGCTGGCGCCGGTCTTGGGGTTCGACCAGGCGACGGCCTTGCCGGCGGCGCCGGTGGCCAGTGCCTTCTGGGTGATCCTTTCCAAGATCGCCCGGTCCTCGGCCTGCAGGAGCCTGGCGGCGGCGCCGCCCACGTCCCGGCCGGCGACCTTGCCGGTCTCGCGCGGCACCACGGTCGGCGGCGGCGGAGGTGGGGGCGGCGGCAGTTGCGGCGCCGGCGCGGGTGGCGGCGGCGGTGCGTCGCTCACCGGCTCCTGGCGTTCGCCGGCACACGCCGCCAGGGTCGCCGTGAGAAGTGTGAGGCACAGAAGCCGTCGAATGCGCATGGGTCCATCCTCGAATTGCAGATCAGCAGTATAGGCGACGGGCGCGGCACGGCCAGTCAGAATGGACATGCCTGATATTGAGCCCCGCCCTTGGACGCGGCGCAAGGAACCGCTACAACACGGCATCGCTTTCAATGTTCCGGTGCGGCCGATGACTTCCGAGACCGATCCCTTCATCCGCTTCGAGGAATGGTTCGCCGACGCGCGCCGCTCCGAGCCCGACGTGCCCGAGGCCATGGCGCTCGCCACGGCGGACGGCAGCGGCATGCCCGACGTGCGCATGGTGCTGTTGAAAGCGCGCGGCCCGGCGGAAGGCTTCGTGTTCTACACCAACACCGAAAGCGCCAAGGGCGGCGAGCTGGCCGCCAATCCGCGTGCCGCGCTGTGTTTCCACTGGAAGAGCCTGGGCCGCCAGGTCCGCGTGCGCGGCCGGGTCGAGCGGGTGTCCGACGAACAGGCCGACGCCTATTTCGATAGCCGCGACCGGGGCAGCCGCATCGGTGCCTGGGCGTCGAAGCAGTCCCGGCCGCTCGAAAGCCGCTTCGCGCTGGAGAAGGCGGTGGCGTCCTACGCCGCGCGCCATGTGGTCGGCAGCATCCCGCGTCCCGACTACTGGACCGGCTTCCGGGTCCTGCCGGAAGCCATCGAGTTCTGGCAGCACCGCGACCACCGGCTGCACGAGCGCCAGCTGTTCACCCGCGCGGGTGACAACTGGACGGTGCAGTGGCTTTACCCGTGAGCCGGGGATGACCGCGCCGATCCACAGCGAGCTGGACCGCGCCGCCGTCGACATCCGGCAGGCGGCGCCGCTGATGAAGCGCGCGGCCTGGGCGTCGCTGGCGGTGGCGGCGCTGCTGATCGCGATCAAGTTCGCTGCCGGTCTCTACACCGGATCGTTGGCGATCCTGTCGTCGCTGGTCGATTCGGTGCTCGACCTCCTGGCATCCGCGGTGAACCTGTTCGCCATCAGCCAGGCCATCGCGCCCGCCGACCGGCAGCACCGCTTCGGCCATGGCAAGGCCGAGGCCATCGGCAGCCTGGTGCAGGCGGCGGTGATGGCCGGCTCGGCGGCCTTCGTGGTCTTCGAGGCGTCGACCCGGCTGCTCGCGCCGCCGCAGGTGCGCAATCCGGAAGCCGGCATCGGCGTCATGGCGGTCTCCATCGCGGCGACCGCGGCGCTGGTGCTGTACCAGCGCCATGTGGTCCGGAAGACTGGTTCGACCGCCGTCTCGGCGGATTCGCTGCACTATGTCAGCGACCTGGCGACCAATGTCAGCGTCATCGCCGCCCTGGTCATCGCCGGGTACACCGGGTTCGCCTACGCCGATCCGCTGTTCGCCATCGTCATCGCCTTGTACCTGGCCTGGAGCGCGTACTCCATCCTGCGCATATCGTTCGACGTGCTGATGGACAAGGAACTTTCCGACATGGACCGCACCACCATCAAGGACCTGGTGCGCGCTCATTCGGGCGTGATCAGCCTGCACGATCTTCGTACGCGCTCCTCCGGCCCCAACGTCTTCATCCAGTTCCATGTGGAGGTCGATCGCGCATTGTCGCTGATCGAGGCGCACGAGATCGTCGACGACATCGAGGGCGAGCTGCTGGAGCGCTATCCTGGCGCCGAGGTGATCATCCACGCCGACCCGCAGGGTGTGGTCGAGCGCCGTGACAACTTCCACAGGTGATTCATGATCGACGTCTACGGCATCAAGAACTGCGACACCGTGAAGAAGGCCCGCGACTGGCTTGAGGCGAACGGCATCGAGTATCGCTTCCACGATTTCAAGGCGGAAGGTCTCGACGCCGCGACGGCCGAAAGGTGGATGACGCTGCTGGGGCGCGACACCGTGCTCAACCGCCGCGGCACCACCTGGCGCAAGCTGCCGGCCGCCCGGCAGGTCGTCAACAGCGATGCCGACGCGGTGACACTGGTGGTCGAGCAGCCGTCGCTGGTGAAGCGCCCGGTGATCGACACCGGCAGGACGCTCACCGCCGGCTTCGGCGACGAACAAAGGCAGGTCCTGAAAGCGCTCTAGTGCTACCCTGCCGGCGTTAGGAGCGGTATCGAGGTAGGCCATGAGCGACGTCGATCGGGAAGAGGACCAGGGCGGCCACGTGTTCCGGATCGTGCTCGCGGCGGTGGGACTGGTGCAGGGCTTCGGGTTCTTTGTGTTGGCGGAGGTCAACTGGAACCAGTACGCGCTGTGGCCGATGACGGCCGCCACCTTCTGCCTGCTTGCGCCCTCGACCTTCCAGCTCACCTTCCGGCTCGGGCCGATGCGGCGCGCGCTCGCCGCCAGCCTTGGCTTCGCGGTGCTGATGACGCTGCTGGCGCTGTGGTTTGAATGGCGCATTGCCCTGCATGGCGAATATGCCTTCGACGACTACCGCGACGTCTTCTTCTGCACGCTGCCGATCGTCGCCTACATCGCCTGGGCGTTCCTGCAGACCTGGACCGACCTGGGCGAGCGGCGCTTCCCTTATGCCAGCCTGTTCCGCTTCGCCTGGAGCAACATCCTGATCGCCGCCATCGCCGCCGCATTCCTCGGCGTGTTCTGGCTGGTGCTGGTGTTGTGGTGGTCGCTGTTCGACCTGATCGGCATCCGGTTCTTCAAGGACCTGTTCCAGGCGTCGGTTTTCGCCTGGGTGTTCTCGGGCGGCGTGGTCGGCCTCGGCATCGCCATCGCCCGGGAGAACGGCAAGCTGGTGCCGGTATTGCGCCGGGTGGTGCTGATGCTATTCCAAGTGCTGGCGCCGGTGCTGGCGGCGGCGGCGCTGCTGTTCCTCGCCGTGCTGCCGTTCACCGGCCTGCAGGTGCTGTGGGCCACCGGATCGGCGACGCTGGTGCTGGTGTGCCTGCTGTTCGCGCTCAGCCTGTTCGTCAACGCGGTGGTGCAGGACGGCGATCACCCCGTGCCGTTCGGCCGCTGGATGAACTGGCTGATGATGGCCACGCTCCTCGCCATGCCGGTGTTCGCCGCCATCGCCGTCTACGCGGTGTGGCTGCGCATCGGCCAGTACGGCATGACGCCGGAACGGTTCATCGGCCAGCTCATCGTCATTGTCGCCACAGTGCATGCGCTCGCCTACGCGGCCGCCGTGGTGCTCAAGCGCGGCGGCTGGTCGTCCGTCGTCACCCGGGTCAATCCGTGGATCGCCGCCGGCGTCCTGGCGCTCGCGCTGCTGATGCTGACCCCGGTCGCCGACCCCTATGGCTGGAGCGCCAGGGCGCAGGTGGCACGGCTGCTGGACGGCAAGGTCGCGGCCGAAAAGTTCGACTTCGGCTACCTGAAGTTCCAGCTGGGCAAGCCCGGCAGCGCCGCGTTCGAAAAGCTCAGGACGGTGAAGGGCCAGCCGCAGCAGGCGGTGATCGACAAGAAGCTGGCGGCGGCCGACAAGGCCGCGAGCTACTGGGATACCGTGGACAATTCCAACATGGTGAAGCCCGACGAGATGGCATTGATCCGCGACAAGCTGGTGGTACGGCCCGCCGGCACGGCGGTGCCCGACGAAGTGCTGAAGGCGGTGAACGATCAGCGTGGCTGGGCGTTCAAGGACTGCCTGGGCGACAAGGACCAGTGCGGTATGCTCGAAACCGACATCAACGAGGACGGACAGCCCGAATATCTGTTCCTGTCGAAGGGCTACGCGCTGTCCGGAGCGCTGCTTTATAAGGATGGAACGGCCTGGCAGCTGCGCGATGCCGGAGTGACTGCTCATCCGGGCGAGGACACTCGGGAAGCGGTTTGGGCGGCCTTCCTCTCCGGGGATACCGAATTGGTCCAACCCGAGTATTATGATATCCGCATCGGCAAGAATCGTTTGCACTACTGACGGGAGACACTTTGTCGTCGATCGAAGAACGCAAGACGCTGATCCTGACCGGCGCGAGCCGGGGCATCGGCCACGCAACGGTGAAGCGCTTCTCCAGCGCGGGCTGGCGCGTGATCACCTGCTCGCGCATGGCGTTCTCGGAGGATTGCCCTTGGCTCGGCGGCCGCGAAAACCATGTCCAGATCGACCTGGCCGACCCTGAAAGCCGGTCGCACGGCATCGAGCAGATGCGCGAGCGCCTGAAGGGCAGCCCGCTCAACGCGCTGGTCAACAACGCCGGCGTCTCGCCCAAGGGACCCGGCGGCGCGCGGCTCAGTTCCATCGATACCCCGGTTGATCTCTGGCACCGGGTCTACGAGGTCAATCTGGTCGCCCCGCTATTGCTGGCGCGCGGCCTGCTTGACGAATTGAAGGCGGCGCGCGGCGCGGTAGTCAACGTCACCTCGATCGCCGACAGCCGCGTGCATCCCTTCGCCGGAACGGCTTACGCCACATCCAAGGCGGCGCTGGCGGCGCTGACGCGGGAGATGGCGTCGGATTTCGGCCCGCACGGGATTCGGGTGAACGCCATCTCGCCGGGCGAAATCGATACCTCGATCCTGTCGCCGGGCACCGAGAAGATCGTCGAGCAGCTGCCCATGCGCCGGCTGGGCACGCCGGAAGAGGTCGCCAAGGCGATCTATTTCCTGTGCTCCGAACAGGCCAGCTACGTTACCGGGACCGAACTGTTCGTCAATGGCGGGCAGCATGTGTAAAGGAAGCAACCCCTCACCTTAGCTCTCTTCCCTTGTGGGAGAGGGTGGACGCGAACCGGCCGGATGAGGGGACGTCCGCGGCAGCGGACAACGGAAATTGAAATGAGGAGGCATCATGGCCAAGGACAAACTCAAACTGAACGCACTGCAGAACAAGACGCTTGCCCTGATGCAGGAGCTGGCCCGGCACCGGGAGACCTCCATCGTCGACGAGAAGACCGGCGAGATCGTCGTCACCCATATGCCGCATGCCCATGGCGACCACGTGCATATCGGCGAGTTCGTGGTGTCCACCAGGGACATTACCGGCTTTTCCAACGAGGCGGTCTGGATCGCGCTGGAGCGCAAGGGCCTGGCGAAGTCCCACTTCCCGGTTGCCATCACACTGACCAAGGCCGGCCTGGAATACGACACCGGCCTGCTCAACGCCGCCCGTTCCGATCACTAGGCCCATGCGCTTCCTGGCCGCGGTCGTCTTCGCCGCTGCCGCGGCCGTCGCGGCGCCGGCATCGGCCGCACCCGATGGACCGTGCTCGAAGACCGAGCGCGGCAGGACCATGCAGACCTGCCTGCTCGACCGTGCCGAGGCGCTGCTGCACGGCAAGGTGGCGGTCGCGGATCCGGAAGAATCCGCGCCCCTCTGGGTCAAGCTCAACGAGGTCTCCGTCGACGCGGGCGACCTGAAGCGCGCCCGGCGCGCCGCCGACAGGATCACCGCCGGCGGCCAGCGGCGCCTCGCCGAGGCGCGCGTCGCCGCGCTGATGGCCAGGCAGGGCGACAGGAAGGGTGCTGCCGCCATCCTAGACGCCATGCTCGCGCAGCCCCTTCCTGCCGGTCAGGTTGACTGGGCCTTGGCTAGCGTTCTCGTTGCCCTCAACGAACCGGCAAGAACGGCCGCCTGGCTGGAGGGCCTACCCGCCGACAGGCAGGTCGATGGCCTGTTCGCGCTGGTGCGCGCGCAGCAGGAGACGAAGCGGCCCGAGCGGGCCGAAAAACTGCTGCGGGATTTCGGCGACAAGGGCACGGCCGAGAATACGTCCATCATCGTCCATTCGAGGACGGCGATGGATTTCATCGCCGCCGGCCGGCTCGACGCGTCGCGGCGCATGCTCCGCCTGATGCCGGATGTGGACCGGCCTCGGCTGGAAGCGCGGCTGGCGCTGAAGCAGGACCAGATGGGCAGGCGGGCCGAGGCGGAGGCGGCGCTCGACGCGCTGGCCAACCTGCCGCGGTCGTCGGATGCGCGCATGGCCCGCGCCGTCCTCGCGGCCCGGCATGGCGACTTCGCCGCGGCGCAAAAGTGGTTCCCGCCGGCGCTCAGCTACGACCAGGCACTGCTCGACGAGCTGTTCGCGGCGCTGGCCAAGGGCGGGCAGGGCGCGCGGATCACCGCCATGGTCGCCACCATGAACAACAGCAAGGACAAGGCGTCGGTCCATGCCCGGCTGGCGCTGGCGTCGGCCAGGGCCGGCAAGACCGCCGCCGCGGCGGCCTGGCTGAACAAGGCGCGCGCCATCCTCGACCCCCTGGTCAACCTGGAACATGGCGCGGCGCCGCTGCTGATCGACTTCAGCACGGCGCTGGGCGATACGGTGGAAGCCATGGTCGCGCTCGACCAGCTGGACGAGGGACGCGCCTTCACCAACAAGCTGGAGGTCGCCGTGCAGGCCGATCGCTATGGCCTGGCGCGTCCCGGCGTGATCAGCGGCCTGATCGCCACCAACAAGGCGCTGTTCAAGGGCAAGATCGCCCAGGGGAAGCCCGGCGACGTGCGGCGCCTGCTGTCACGGCCGTGGCGGACCACGGCGGGCCTGACCGCCTTTCTGGACGCCGGCATGCCCGCCGAGGCGGCGCTGATCGCCGAGCGGGAAGGCGACAACGACCTGTCCAAAACGGGTGACTTTCTCGCCGTCGCCCAATACATAGCAAAGCACTAGAGCAACCCGCGTTCGCTTGAACGCGGACAAGTTGCTCGTGGACTAAGAGTCCGATCATCCGCAGGATGATCGGGGAACCTTCACGCGTAAACGAAACAGGGAAAGATGTCATGACCACCTATGCGTCACTGAAAACGGATGTGAAGGACCGCATCCTGACCATCACGCTGAACCGTCCGGAACGGCTCAACGCCTTCAACTTCGACATGCAGCGCGAGATGGTCGAGGTATTCAGGAAGGTGAACGACGACGACGAGGTGCGCGCGGTGATCGTCACCGGCGAAGGCCGCGGCTTCTGCGCCGGCGCGGACCTGGGCGCGGGCGGCTCCACCTTCGACACGGACAAGCGGCCCGCAATCGACAAGGTCGGCCCGGGCGGTCTGTGGCGCGACGGCGGCGGCCGCGTGACCCTGCAGATCTTCGAGTGCCTGAAGCCGGTGATCGCCGCCTGCAACGGCCCGGCGGTCGGCGTCGGCGTTACCATGCAGCTGCCCATGGACATCCGCCTTGCCTCGACCGAGGCCCGCTACGGCTTCGTCTTCGGCCGCCGCGGCCTGGTGATGGAAGCCTGCTCCAGCTGGTTCCTGCCGCGCCTCGTCGGCATCCAGCAGGCCACCAAATGGTGCTATTCCGGCCGCGTCTTCCCGGCGCAGGAAGCGCTGGACGGCGGCCTGGTGTCCGAAATCCTGGCCCCCGAGGATCTGATCCCCCGCGCCCGCGAGATCGGCCGCGAGATCTCCGAGAACACCTCCGCCGTCTCGGTGGCGCTGATGCGCCAGATGATGTGGCGCATGCTGGGCGCCTCGCACCCGATGGAAGCCCACAACATCGACAGCCGCGGCATCGCCACGCTGGGCAAGATGGCCGACGCCGCCGAAGGCGTCACCTCGTTCCTGGAAAAGCGCCCGGCCGAATACAAGCTGAAGGTGTCCGAGGACATGCCCGGCTGGTTCCCCTGGTGGGACGAGCCGCGCTTCGGCTGAGATGAGTTGGAAGGGGCCTTCGGGCCCCTTCTTTTTGGCTTCAGGCCACGCCCTGTTTCGCCGCCGCCCGCACACCCGCCATCAACGCGCGCAGGTTCGGGCCGGAGACGATCTCGACCCAGTAGCCGTCGGGGTCCTGGATGAACGCCAGGCCCTTCATGCTCCCGTCCTGCGGCCGCTTCACGAAGGTCACGCCAAGCTGGTCGAACCGGGCGCAGGCGGCGTCGACGTCGGGCACGGTCAGGGCGATGTGACCGAAGCCGCGCGGTTCCGTATTGCCGTTGTGATAGGCGAAGGCCGGGTCGCTTTCGGTGCCCCAATTGTGGGTCAGCTCCAGTAGGGCGCGCTGCTCGAACAGCCATTGCACGCGTTCGTCGGCGTCCTCGGGCACGGGCCCCTCCGGATAGCCCAGGAAATAGAGCGAGAAGCGACCCGTCTCGAAGTCGAAGCGGTCGATCAGGGTCATGCCGAGGGTGTCGCGGTAGAAGCCGAGCGAGGCCTCCACGTCGCGCACCCGCAGCATGGTGTGGTTCAGGCGAAAGCCGTCGGTAGGCCGCATGGGCTATTCCGCGGCCTTCGACCCGGTGGCGGCCGAGCGCCGCAGCGTCTCCATCTCTTCCCAGCTCTTGTAGACCGTCAACCCATCGTCGTTGAAGAACACGATCGGCCCGTTGCAGATGAACAGGTACTCCGTATCCTCCAGCGCCTCGGTGGCGCCGTGCAGCACGCCGTTGGGCTCATAGACGTAGTCGCCCGCGTTCAGCACGCCGTCGCGCACCTTCAGCTTGCCCTTCAGGATGAAGGTGTGGGACGCGCTCAGGTGCTTGTGCGGAGCGGCCACGTAGCCCTTCTTCCAGTTGAACAGCACTGCCCAGCTGCCGGTTTCGGCGCCGGTGTACAGCACCTTGGTCGCCGACAGCGGCGTCTCCTGGATCCAGGGGGTTTTCGACGCTTCCACCAGGGTGTCCTGGAGATTGCCGTTGATCGGCCGAATGTCCTGCAGAGCCATGTGATCCTCCCGTTTGGAAATGGTTTGGTCAGTCGTTCAGGGTCTTCGCGTAGTTCGCGGCGTTTTCGCCCGCCAGCTTGCCGAACACGAGGCACGGCCCATAGGAACCGCCGCCGCCGATATAGACGTCGCCGTGCAGATTGCCGACGGTCTCGCCCGCGGCATAGAGCCCGCGGATGGGCTTGTCGGCCTTGTTCATCACGGCGGTGTCCGCGTTGATTCGCAGGCCGGTGCCGGTCCAGCAGAGGATCGCGGGCCTGATCTCCACGGCGTAGAACGGCGCCGTCCTGATCGGCGCCATCTTCGCCTTCTTGAGGAAGGCGGTGTCCTCGCCGGCCGCGACATCGCCGTTGTAGCGCTCGGCCATGCCTTCCAGCCCTTCCGCGTCGATGCCGGCCTTGGCGGCGAGCTCGGCCAGCGTGTCGGCCTTGAAGATTCGGCCTTCACCCGCCTTCTGCTCGAGGACGTCGTTGACCCAGTAGGCCTGGAATTGCGGCGTCCGCTTGGCGGCGGCACGCGACGCCTCGTCGAACACGGCCCAGGCGTTGCCGCCCTGCTTGTTCAGCAGGCCGGCGATCACCGTGTAGGGCGCCGCTTCGTTGCAGAAGCGATGGCCATGCTTGTTCACCATCACCAGCCAGCCAGGCAGCGCGACCTCCAGGTCGCGGCTGAAGCCCGGCGTGGCGAGCATCAGGGCGCGGTCATGGCCGTCGACGATGCCGCCGACCGCCTGGCCCATCTTGATGCCGTCGCCCCGCGCGCCGTCGGCGCCGATGTACCAGCGCCAGTCGCCGGTCGCGGCCGCCCGGGGCAGGTACTTCTCGATCATCTCCGGGTTGTTGCCGAAGCCGCCGGTGGCCAGGATGACCGCGCCCGCTGTCGCCTCGTCATCGCCGATCCGGATGCCGGTCACGCGACCTTCGTCGTTGGTGATCAGCCCGGTGACCCGCGAATCCAGGACGACATCGACGCCCTTGGCGCTGCGGTGGGCATCCAGCACGTTGATGACCTCTTCGCCGTCACCCTCGGGCGGATGCCCGCGCGGCACCGAGCCGACGCCGGAACAATAGAGATCCTCCTTGGGGTACTTCACGCCCAGTTCCAGCGCCCATTCGAGGGTCGGTCCGGACAGGTCGCAGTAGCGCCGAACCACGGCCGGGTCCACCAGCCACTGGTTCAGCGTCATGTATTCCTCGAACATGGCGTCGGCGGTGTCATCGACAACCCCGGCCGCCTTCTGCACCGATGTGCCCGCGGCATAGAAGTGCCCGCCCGACAGCCGCGATGAGCCGCCGACCCTCTTTTCGCCTTCCACCACCAGCACCGAGGCTCCGGTATCCGCCGCCGCAACGGCGGCCGCCAGTCCCGCGGCGCCTGAACCCACCACGATAACGTCATAGTCTCTTGCCATAGTTCGTCTTCCCCTGCCGATCGCTCCCCAAGAGCGCATTGATCGAAGGCAGAGTAATCCGGCTGCGGCCCATGGGCCAGCCTCGATCTATAACGATCGTTGGCTCATATTTCGGTGACAGTGTTGGAGTGCACCCCTTGAGTGAGACAGATTAATTGAGTGACATGGCTCTTAGGAGGGTCCATGTCGGATCGAGTGAACCGGGTATTTACGACAGATTTCAAGGAACTCGCGGTGCTGCGCCTGGAGGCTGGCGAGCCGGTTTCGGCGCTG
>CALQFM020000030.1 GCA_943329845.2 Candidatus Kuenenia stuttgartensis
CGCTACCGCAGCCGCTGCTCGTTCCCGAAGATCATTCGAATAGGGTCTCGCCATCCCGGCTGGCCTCCATCCCCAGCCAACAGGTTGAATCAGAATTCAACCGACTTGGGAATCCCCTTTCGATTCAATCATTCAGGAATCGAGTCTAGTCCGCCTGGGTGAACGGGGCCAGCCGCCCGTCCTTGCCGGCGCCGGTGACCACATAGAGCACCGCGATCAGGACCAGCAGGCCGGCGGCGATGGCGGGCGCCACCCAGTGGCCTTCGCTGACCCGCACGACGATCAGCGACAGGCAGATCAGCGATCCCAGGATTGGCACCATGATCGGCACTTCGAAGCCGCCGCGCGCCTCGCCGGCACGGCGCTTCAGGATCACCAGCGCCATGTTGACGACCACGAACACGCAGAGCAGCAGCAGGACGGTGGCCGACGCCAGCTCCTTGATGTCGCCCACCATCGCCAGCGCGGCGACCACCACGAACAGGGCGGCGATGGCCACATGCGGCGTCTGCCGGCGCGCGTGGACCTTGCCCATGGCCTTGGGCATCAGGCCCTGGTGCGACAGGCCGTAGAGCATGCGCGACGCCATCAGGTAGTTGATCAGCGCCGTATTGGCGACGGCGAAGATGGTGATGAAGGTGAAGCCGACGGCGGGGAACCACGGCGCGGCGCGGGCTACCACCTCGGTCAGCGGTCCGGCGGCGGCGGACAGCTCCCGCCACGGCACCACCGATACGGCCGTGACCGCGACCGCCATGTAGATGGCCGTGGCGATCAGCATGGCCGAGATCAGCGCGATCGGCATGTTGCGCCTCGGGTTCTTCACTTCCTCGGAGACGTTCAGCATGTCCTCGAAGCCGATGAACGAGAAGAAGGTCAGCACCGCGCCCTGCATGACGATCAGCGCCATGGAGCTGTCGTGGGGCGGCATCTCGAGCAGGCTGACGCTGCCCCAGTGGTCGATGCCGACGGCGATCACCAGCAGCAGGCCCGCGGCTTCGACGCCGGTGCAGACCAGATTGAACCAAAGGGATTCGCGAATGCCGCGAACCAGCACGCCGGCGATGAGGAGCAGGAAGCCCAGTGCCAGCAGCTCGATCGGCACCGCCTCCCAGCCGAACAGCACCTTCACGTTGGCGGCGACCACGTTGGACTGTGTGGCGATGGAGGTCAGCCCCGAGCATACCACGGCCAGGCCGACCAGATAGGTCAGCATCGGCTTGCCGTAGGCGCGGTAGGTCACGTATGCGGCGCCGCCCGCCTTGGGGTAGCGCGAGGCAATCGAGGCATATGACAGTCCGGTGAGAAGCGCTGCCACCATGGAGACGAAGAACGCCATCCAGACGGCGCTGCCGAGCTGGCCCGCGGCCTTGCCGACCAGGCCGTAGATGCCCGCGCCCAGCATGCTGCCCAGTCCGTACAGCGTTAGCTGGAACGGGCCGATGGTGCGCAGAAGGGTGGGTTGGTCGCTGTCGGATGACGTCATGACGGGGTCAGCTTAATGAAGCGGGGCCGATCCGGCCAGCGCCGCCCGTCGCAGGGCCTTGCCGGTCTCCGGCGAGAACCTCGCGAGCAGCAGGGTCAGCACGCCCGACAGGGCGACGAACGCGCCGACGGCGACGATGCCCATGCCGTAGTCGCCGGTGCGGTCCTTGACCTCACCGATCATGTAGGGGCCAAGGAAGCCGCCCAGATTGCCGACCGAGTTGATCAGCGCGATGCCGGCGGCCGCCGCCGAGCCGCGCAGCACCGCCATGGGCACGGTCCAGAACACCGGGAAGGCGGCGAAGGCAGCCAGGAATCCGGCGCAGAACAGCACGTAGGACAACAGCGGGCGGGCGGCCAGCTGGCCGCTTGCCGCGAATAAGAGGCCGCCCACCAGGGCCGGCCAGGCCAGGTTGCGGATGCGCTCACCGGAGACGTCCGACCGGCGGCCCCAGACCACCAGCACGCACGCCGCCAGCAGGTTGGGCACCACCGTGATCAGGCCGACCTGGAACAGGCTCAGATCGCCCAGCCCCCGGGTGATCTGCGGCACCCAGAAGGTGAAGCCGTAGAGGCCGACGACGATGCCCATATAGATGAACGCCAGGGTCCAGATCTTCGGCTCGGTCAGAGCCTGTACGACGGACCCATGCGCCGTCTCGGCCGACGCCTGGTGCTCCTCGCCCAGCTTCCCGTCCAGCCAGGTCTTCTCGTCGTCGGCGAGCCAGGTGGCGTCTGCCGGCCGGTTGGGCAGCACCAGCAGGACCACGATGCCCATCAGCACCGTGGGCAGACCCTCGATGACGAACAGCCACTGCCAGCCGGCCAGCCCCAGATGGTCCATGCCCAGGATCAGCGTCGACACCGGCGCGCCCAGGATGCTCGACAGCGGCAGCGCGATCAGGAACGAGCCGATGATCCGCGCCCGCCACGCCGCGGGGAACCAGACCGATAGGTAATAGACGATGCCCGGAAAGAAGCCGGCCTCGGCGAAGCCCAGCAGGAAGCGCAGCACGTAGAAGCTGGTCTCGCCGGTGACCAGCGCCATGCAGGCCGAGATGATGCCCCAGCTGATCATGATCCGCGCGATCCAGGCTCTGGCGCCGAAACGCTTCAGCAGGATGTTACTGGGCACCTCGAACAGCAGGTATCCGATGAAGAAGATGCCGGCGCCCAGGCCGTAGGCGCTGGCGCTCAGTCCCAGATCGGTATTCATGGTGAGCGCGGCGTAGCCGATGTTCACCCGGTCGAGGAACGACAGGAAATAGCACACCACCAGCAGCGGCAGCAGCCGCCACGCCACCTTGCGGCAGATCCGATCGCCCATGTGCCCGGCCCCTCCCGTTTATCGGCGAGGCACAATGGCATGGTAGCCTCAACTACCGGAAGACATTCCGGCCGGCAGCTCGGGCTCGCCATACAGTTCGAGCCGGTAGTCCACGAGATCGTAGCCCATTTCGGCGGCGACCCGCTTCAACAGTGCGTCGAAGGTCCCGTCCTGGAAATCGACAACCTTTCCGCTGCGACGATCGACCAAGTGATGATGCCGGCCCGAGGCAAGTTCGTAGCGGCCGGACTCGCCGCCGAAGTCATGGCGCGTGACGATCCCGGCACGCTCGAAGATGCTCAAGGTGCGGTATATCGTCGCCACGCTGATTTTCGGATCGATCATGCAGGCGCGGCGATGAATCTCACGGCTGTCGGGATGGTCGTCCATCTCGCTCAGCACCTGGATCACGACGTGGCGCTGCCGGCTCCTATGCAGCCGAAGCGCGACACACGCTTCGATCAGCATTCTGACCTTTTCGCCGGGAGGCATATGGCCGATGGGAAGGCAGGTGTTCTTCCTGTCCAAAGAGGACAGCTTCGACGGATGGCTCATGGGCGATTCCGAATGGTTTCTCGCTTTAAGACGAAGCCAATCGCAAAGCACCGCAGCCCTGCTGCAACTTTTTTTGTTTTGTCAGCCGGGTGGAGCTGTCGTGATGTTGCTGTCGGACTTTTTAGTCGTCGACCACTTCGGTGTCGGGCCGGTCGTCCCCCTTGGCGGTTTCCTCGTGCCAAACGCCGCGCGTGTCCTCGTATTCGATGTCGGTGGTTTCCCCGGGCCGTTCCTGACGCTCGGCCGCCGATTTGGCGGCCTGCAGTGCCTCGTCGTGGCTGGTGAAGGTTTCCGACAGCACGTCGCCGACCTTGTAGGCCCAGCCGCCATCATGCTCGACGATCTTGTAGACGATTTCGGTCATGGCGCGCTCCTTTTCTGCCCGGCATAAACGGGCGGGTGACGTGCCGGTTCCGTTCAGCGCAACTCGAGCAGCAGATCGGCCAATTCGTCCGGCAGATCGATCATGATGTCGTGGCCGCATGGCGCGGTGCGCACGGTCCAGCCCGGATCGGCGTTCAACCGGTCGTACAGCGCGGCGTAGGGGTTGGGTGACCAGCCGTCGCAATAGACATAGACCTTGCGCGGCACCGAGTTCCAGGCGCCGGTCAGCGAGATGCGCTGCAGGAACGCGGCGAAAGGATGCGGGCCGCATTTGGCATCGACCCAGGCGCGGTCGGCCGGATTGACGCTGAAGCCTTCGGCCGAGATCGGCGGCGTCACGAGGCCGCCATGGCGCGATGCGCCATCCGTCAGGAACTGGCGGAAGCCATCGGTTGTGATCGCCAGCAGCGAATCCCCGTCCTCGGGCACGAAAGCGTCCAGATAAACGAGCGCGGCGATGCGCCCGGCCATCCGGTCGGCCACGCCCGAGATCACCATGCCGCCGAACGAGTGGCCGACCAGCACCACCTGGTCCAGATCCTCGTAGTCGATGACGTTCGCCACGTCCTGAATCTGGGTGTCCAGGTTGATATCGGCGGTCAGCAGGTGGGAGCGTTCGCCCAGGCCGGTCAGCGTCGGTGTGAAGACGTCATGGCCCTGCTCGCGCAGCCGCCGGGCGACCTTGCGCCAGCACCAGCCGCCATGCCAGCCGCCATGGACCAGGACGAAGTTGGTCATCGATCGGGCGGCGGAGCCGATGTGCCCGGTTTGGCGGGCGTGACCGGAACAGGGTCTCTCCCGTCCTCTTCGGCGGGCTTCGGCTTGGCCTTGCCGTCCTCGGCCTTCTGGCCCTCGGTCTTGACCTTCTTGCCCGCCCCGGCGCTTTCCTGGACGTCACCGGCGGAATTGTTCTGGGTTTCGGTTGCCGCCGGCTTGGGTTTGGTGGGCTGCGCCAGCACCAGGGTCGGCAGGGCGCCGGCCACGGTCAAGACAAGGATCAGTGCGAGAAGCGTGGCTGGGACGTTCAACATGTGCTTCGGCACTGGACCTGTTCCCGGCGGGTGACCTGACCCGTGTAGGTGTCGACATACTCGTCGAAGCAGCCTTGCGCCGTGCTCACATGCCGCTTGATGGTCCGGCCGTCCGGCATGAATGCCTGGCAGACAACGGTGGCCGCCTCGCCCGACGCTACCTGGTAGCTGCCTTCGGTGCGCCAGGTCGTGGTCTCATCCGCATAGGCCGACGAGATAAGCGGCAGGGACGCGGTCTTCTTGTCCTTGACGATCGTGTTCAGCAGGACCCACTGGTAGAAGTTGCCCTGTTTCGGCGTCGCCACGCGCACGAAGATGTCGCCGGAATTGCAGATGGTGGCGTCGACCTTCAGGTTCTCGGGCGTCGAGTACCAGTCGAACGGCGCGGCGGAACAGGTCAGATTGGCGCGCCAGGCGTCCTGCTGCTGCTTCGCCTCGTCCCAGCCCCTGTCCTCGACACCGTTGAACATGGCCTGCGCCTTGTCCACCCATTGCGGCGCGGCCGACAGGAAGGAAATCGCCAGCGTTGGATAGAGGATGACCCACTGCCACCACTTGGACGGCCCGCCCTTGGCCCCGTCCGCCTCGGTAGTGCTCGCCTTTGGCATTGTCTTTGCCCGATTTGTGTAACTACCCGCCTACGCCGCTATCCTACCGCAATCGCACGCCGAAATGAAGCGAAGCCCTATTCGCCATGCAGCGCCTGGAACGAGCGGCGCTGGAACAGCCAGCGGCCATCCTGCTTTACCACCACGTCGTCGTACTGGCCGCGCGGGCGCAGCTCGGTGCCGTCCTGCATCACCGCGACTTCCGAGGTGTAGGAGCGCACATGGGCCACGTCGCCGTCGATCCGGATGGTGCCGGGCATGGCCATCATGTTGACGAACGGGAACAGTTTCATGGACTCGACCCAGGCGCTGACGATCGCCGCCTTGCCCTTCACCGATTCCATGCCGGGCACGACCGGCAGGTTCCACTCGCTGTCCTCGGCCCAGTTGCCGCCCCACAGCGCCTCGTCGCGCTGGTTCACCGCGTTGCAGTAGTGCTCGATCAGCTCGCGGATGGCGAGGCGGTCTTCGGTCGGTCCGGTGTTCAATGGTGTCTCCCCTGTTGCGGTTAGGGCCGGGTTCCCCGCACCGGCGCCGCCAGTGTGGGCAAAACGCCATCCGAGCACAACCGCGCGATCAGGCCTGCAGCGGCGGCGAGGCGCCCAGCAGCTTTCCAAACCGGCGCAACGACCACGTGGCGCGTTCGAACAGGCTGGTGACCTGAAGAATCTGGCCGCGCGCCTCGGCTGAAAGCCGCTCCTCCGACGACAGGTACTTCTTCCTGACGTTCTCCATCGCCGGGCCCCGGTCGCGGGTCATGATCTCGAGCATCTCGAGTTCACCCTGGTCGCTGTTTTCCATACCGCTGATGGCGGTGAGCATCGCCGTGTCGAGCGCCTCGACGATGCCGGAGCTGAGCTGCCCGACCTGCGGATCGCGGTTCAGCGCGACCGCGCGGCAGAGCTCCAGGCAGGTCTCCTCGATGGCGCCGAGCAGTTCCTGTCGCTTCTGCTGATTGAGCAGCCATTCCGTATCGTCCGGGGACAGGGGCTGCGACATCAGGGCGCCCTGGAAACGCTGGATGCGGCGGCTTACCTCGTCGAATGCGCTGTGGTGATAGCTCAGGTCGATGCCGCCCTTGGGAGCGTCCTCGCGGGCCTGCTCCAAATAGACCGGCAGGCGGCGCATCAACCGCAGCTGTTCCCTTTCCGCAAGCATCAGGGCGGCCGAGGGGCTTCCTGAGGCTTCATTGTGCAGGAACTGCGGCTTCGCCAGGTCCTCTTCCTCGCGCCGCGGTGACAGCCGGGCGCAGAGCCGCTGGAACAGCGGCATGACCGCGGTCAGCAGGGTCGGCGTCACCAGGTTGAAGACGATGGCGACCATTGCCGCCTGGACCCCGGCGGATGCACTGACGGCGCTTGTAATGCGGGCCATGACCTGGTCCTGCCCGGTCAGGATGTAGTCGACCGTGAAAACGGTCAGAAACAGAGATAGACCGACCAGGTTGTAGAGCATCTGGCCGACGACCACCTGCCGCGGCTGGCCGCGAAAATGGACGCCGGTAACATAGGTGATCAGGCTCGAGCCGGCATGGGCGCCGTAGATCACCATCAGGGTCTGGTTGAAATCGAAGATGCCATTCGTCGCCAGCGTCACGGTGATCAGGACGATGGCCATGTGCGACTGGGCGATGAAGGTCAGCACCAGGCCCATCAGGAAGGCATAGACGAGCGAGCCGCTCACGAACTCGATGACGCTGGAGAACCATTGCAACTCGGTCAGCACCGATGCCGAGGCCGACATCATGCGAAGGCCGAACAGCATCAGCGCCAGGCCGAATACCGCGTTCGCGGCGTTGAGCAGCGGCTTGGGACGTTCGAACGCGATGCAGGCGCCGGCGGCGCCGAGCAGGAACAGGGCGAACAGGTGGATGGGGAATACCGCCGCCGAGACGATCAGCGTGCAGCCGAAATTTGCTCACATGACGATGGTCAGCGCCCGCCGCACGTCGAGCAGCCCGCCCTGCACGAAGCTCGCCATGATGAATGACGTCGTCCTGCCGCTCTGCGTGACGAAGCCAGTGACGGCGCCGAAAAGCGCGGACACCCCGACATTGTCGCTTGCCCGGCGGATGCGCCGGCGGAACTGTTCGCTGGCCAGCGTATTCAGGTTCCGCCCCACCATCTTGATGCCGACGAAGAACAGGCCGAGCCCGGCCAGCACATTCAGCAGAAGTTCTGTCGGAGAGATCATCGGACCCAGGACGGGATTGACAAGCCCGGGAGGGTATAGATGGCGTGTTGCACTTTGGTTACGACGGCAAGCGGTGTTGCTACGGCATGCAGGACTCGGAAAGTCCGCGCCTTGTGGCGGGCGCGTCCATCCGATAGCCTCCGCGCACGAAACGGGGTTCAACAACACGGAGGCTGGCCTTGATGCGCCGGACTGAACGGGTCGCGCTACTGGCGATCGCTGGAATTGGGATGATGGTCTGGACGACGATGCCGGCGTCGGCCGCGCCAGAAGCGCCGCAGTCGACCCCCGCCCTGGTGGCCGCGAGCGCCAGCCGCACCGATCCCCGGCAGGATCCGGCGCGGCCGATCACCCAGCCGGCCTATCCGTCCGACGCATTCCAGAAGGGCGAGGAAGGCTCTGTCGTCCTGAAGTTCGTCGTGCGTCCCGACGGTTCGGTCGATCCGGCGACGGTCGCCGTCGACCAGAGCAGCGGTTCGGCTTCGCTCGACAAGGCCGCCATCGCCGAAGCCGGAACCAAGTGGCGCTTCCAGCCGGCGACCGAGGCCGGCAAGCCGGTCGCCGCCACCCACATGTTCAGGGTGGTGTTCCAGATCGAGAAGGCGCCGGATCAGGCCAAGGGCACCTATATCGTCGCCAAGCCGGGGTTGGTGAACGTCCAGAAGAAGTTCGTCGCCGATGCCCGTACCGGCGTGACCAAGGAAGACAAGCGGGCCTATCAGGAAGGCAAGGCCGAGGGCGTCTATTACCGCTTCTACGAGGACGGCTCGGGGACCTTCCAGACCAACGCGCCCGGCACCGACAGCGTCGGCGCGTGGGATCTGATCTGCGGCGTGGCCGGCGCCGACACGGTCTGCGTTGCCCGCTACTACAAGCTCGAGGTCGTGGCCGTGAAGGACAAGGGCTGGATCGTGAAGCTGATCGGCCAGCGCATGTCCGTCTGCCCGATCGCCTTCCTGCCCAAGGACAAGACCCAGGAACCCACCGCCATGACCGTGACCGAACCGGCCGGCCCGGCGGTGTTTCCCGACAAGGACGGCACCACCGTCATCAAGGGCCTCACGGAGATGGAATCCTTCGTGGCGCCCTGCGGCCAGGAGGTGATCGCCGACCCGAACATGGCGATGACCCCGGCGCCGTTCTCCGTTATCCGGCGCTACATGGACTGGGTGCTGAAGGGCCAGCCGGCGGGTTGATCTGGAAGCACCTGCCCACTTTCCCGTTCCTTCGGGCGCGCGCGGCGGTCTAGACTGCCGCCACATTTCGGGGAGAGAGCGTCGTGGGTAAAGCAAAGCAGGTCGGCCTGTCGGGCAAGCGTCTGGACCGCATCAATGAGATGCTGGAGCGGAAATATGTTGCGCCGGGAGAGATCCCGGGCAGCCTGATCCAGGTCTGGCGCCGCGGCGAACTGGCCTATAACGGCATGCTCGGCTCCATGGACCTGGAGCGCAGCAAGCCCATGCGGGAAGACGCGATCTTCCGCATCTACTCCATGACCAAACCGATCACCGCTGTGGCGCTGATGATCCTGGTCGAGCAGGGACTGATCGGGCTCGACGACGACGTCGCCACCCATATCCCGTCATGGAAGAACCTGGCCGTGTTCGCCGGCGGCGTGCCGGGCGCGTTCCTGACCACACCGATGAAGCGGCCCATGAAGGTGATCGACCTGTTCACCCACACCGCGGGCCTGACCTATGGCTTCATGGCACGGACCAATGTCGACGCCGCCTACCGCAAGCGCAAGATCGCCGACATGCCGAACGAGCGCGACCTGGACGGCTTCATCGACGACCTGGCCGAGCTGCCGCTGGAATGCTCGCCGGGCGAGGCCTGGAACTATTCGGTGTCCATCGACGTGCTGGGCTACCTGGTGCAGAAGGTCTCGGGGCAGAAGTTCGGCGATTTCCTGCGCGCCAGGCTGTTCGAGCCGCTGGGCATGAAGGATACGGCATTCCACGTGCCGGCCGACAAGGTCGAGCGCTTCGCCTCGTGCTATGTGGCCAGGCCCGAAGGCGGTATCAAGCTGCAGGACGATGCCCAGGCCAGCACCTATGCCGCGCCGCCGGTGTTCGAATCCGGCGGCGGCGGGCTGGTATCGACGGCGGGCGACTACATGCGGTTCTGCCGCATGCTGCTGAACGGCGGCGAACTGGACGGCCAGCGCATCCTCGGCGCCAAGACCGTGGCGCTGTTCAGCCTCAACCACCTGCCCGGCGGCAAGGACATGACAGCGATCGGCCTGGCGCCGGCCCAGTTCAACGAAGCGGGCTACGCTGGCGTCGGCTTCTCGCTGGGTTGCGGCGTGACCATCGACGTGGCGCGCACCCGCCTGCCGGGAACGGTCGGCGAGTTCTTCTGGGGCGGCGCTGCCGCGACCGCCTTCTGGATCGACCCGAAGGAGGATTTGACCGTGGTGTTCATGACCCAGGTGCTGCAGTCGCCACACCACATCAGCCTGCGCCGGGACATGCGCACCCTGGTCTACTCGGCGCTGACCGAATCATACGCCTGAGGGAACGCCGGTTGCCTCAGCGCAGGCTGTGGCCAGGACGGATCTCGTCGATCAGGTCGAGGATCCGTGTGTCGGTGTCGGCGTCGAACTTGCGGGCGAACATGCGATTTGAAGCGAGCAGCAGGTCCAGGTCGCCTTCCCGCAGGATGCGCGACGAGGCCTTCTGCCGCCAGTCGACGAACCACAGATAGTCGCCCAGCTCGCTTTCCAGGTACTCGCCGCGGATACGCGCCGGATCCAGGTCCGAGTTCAGCAGCAGGGTCTGGAAATACATCTCCTCGGCGTGCTCGCTGTAGCGGTAGAAGCGGCCCAGTTCGGGATGGGCGTCCGACATCTGCAGCAGCCGCCGGGCGGTGGCACCGGTCAGGCACCACCAGGCGGAGCCGCCATAGGGCTTGAACCCGTTCGGAAACGTGCGCCTGGGCAGCAGCCAGTTGGCCAGCTTCCTGACCAGCCTGAGGCGGAAGGGCAGCCGCCGCGAAACGGCGCCGTTGGTGTTGGCCGGCCAGACCAGCGGCACACAGTCGTAGAAATGATAGCGCTCGATGCGCGACATCAGGCCGCCCTTCCAGAATGCTGGCGGCATGGCGCCGTAGCTGATGAACTCCACATCCGGGTGCCGAGACATGTAGTCGGCGATGGCGGCGTTGGAGATCAGCGGATAGTCCTGTCCGCTCATCGAGAAGATCCGGTCGGGCGTGTCGCCGTCGAGGATTTCCCGCATGCAGGACAAGGTCGCGTCCACCAGACTGAAACCGCCCCAGTTCAGGGTGAAACGCCGCCTGGCGAAGGTGACGTCGCTGGCAGGTCCGCGCTCTTCCAGCGCGTGCCGGAACGGCGCCTCGGCCACCTTGCCGTCGATATGGATGAGGAAGCGCGCGCCGTCGTGGCGCAGCGCATCCACCAGGCGCGCGACCTGGCGAGGCCCCCTATGTGCCCGAATCAAATAAACAATCCGCATTTGCTGACAATTGCTCAGATTGCCGGGGATTGGAAGATCGGTTCTTGGGAGGTGAAGATTGCCGTGAGGTCGCCGCCCTCCAGGAAACGCCAGGCGCCTTCGGGCAGGTCGCCAAGGTCGAGGCCGCCGGTGCGGAAGCGGTGGAGCGACACCACCAGATTGCCGAGCGTCTCGAACATGCGCCGGATCTGGTGGTAGCGGCCCTCGTCCAGCACCATCACGCCGCTGGCCGGACCTTCCGGCACCCACGACGCCGGCTTCAGCGGCCGGGCGTCGCCGTTCATCAGGAAGCCGCCGGCGCCGAACAACGCGGCTTCGTCGCCGCGCAGCGGATCGCGCAGGACGACCCGGTAGTGCTTGGTCGCGTGGCTGCGCGGATGGGTAATCCGGTGCAGCAGGTCGCCGTCGTCGGTCAGCAGCAACTGGCCGGTGCTTTCCTTGTCGAGCCGTCCGACCGTCGACAGCAGCGGCTTGCGAATTCGCCACCGGTCGGGCAGCAGGTCGTAGACCAGCGCGCCAAGATCGTTGTGCGAACAGGTGTAGCCCGTGGGCTTGTGCAGCATGACCGCCATCGGCGGCGGCGGATCGATGACTTCGCCGTCGAGGCGCACGCCGCGCGCCCTGTCGAGCGGCACTGGAAACGCCGGATCGGTGACGTCGGCGCCGTCCATGGTCACCCAGCCGTTGCGGATGGCGGCGGTCATCTCCTTGCGGCTGCCATAGCCCAGGTTGGACAGCAGCCGGTCGAGGCGCATGGACGGTGAGTTCCTGGTCATCGGAGGTCGAGTATAGCGGCTGTCAGGAGGATGCTGGCGCGTCGATGGTGACCGGCTGCGATGCGAGCGTCCATTCGATGCCGCCGGGCGCGTAGTCGAGGCGCGCGCTGCCCTGCAGCGCGGAGGGCACGAGCTCGGTCAGCACCTTGCGGCCAAAGCCGGAGGATTCGGTCGGCACCACCGGCGGACCCCCGGATTCCGCCCACCTGATGTTGAATCCGGGCTCGTCCAGCGACCACGCAAGGTCCACGCGGCCCTCGTCCACCGACAGCGCGCCGTGCTTGGTCGCGTTGGTGCACAGCTCGTGCAGCGCCATGCCAAGATAGCGCACCGCCAGGGCCGACAGCATGATCGGAGGGCCGCTCTGGCGTACCCGCTCTGGTGAGCAGAAAGGCCGGATCTGGCTCTCGATCAACTGACCGATCGGCGCGCCGACGGCCTCGTGCGTCAGCAGGTCGCCGGAACTGGCGAGCGCGCGGATGCGGCTGCTGAATTCGCGCAGGGCGATGCTGCCCTCCGGTGTCTTTGGAGTCACCGAGCGCGCGATGGCGTCGACCAGCGCCAGCTCGTTGCGGCGGCGGTGGCCCATCTCCGACATCAGGGACGACGCCTCGTCCCGGGCCCGCTCGGCCTCCCGTTGCATGGCACCCAGCCGAACGAGCGCCTTGGTCAGGCTGCCGGTCAGGGCGGTGATCAGGATGGCCAGGATGACATAGGCGGCGATGCCGATCACGTTGGCCCGTGTCGGGACAAGCTGTTCCGCCTGCGGGATGTAGAAAAACCAGAGGAAAGCCGCCGACAGGATCGTGGTCACATAGCCCGCGGGCCGCCCGGCGAAGAAGGCGACGAGCATGATGGCCGGATAGAACATCATGAAGGCCATGGCGGTGCCACTGAGAAACTGCGCCATGGTGGCCAAGGCCACGCATGCCGATGCGATCAGCAGTCCGAGTTTTGGCCGCGCGTGCATGGTCTCGGATACGCGTTGTATCCACATGCGCCGTCTCCCTGTCACCCCCCGGCAACATGTCACTCCGAAGTCCGCAGGCAAAGGGACTTCTCTCTGGTGCGACCACGGTACAACACTAACGTATCTGGACGCCGACCTTGCCGTAGCGCGTTACCGCCGCGTCCGTATCGGAATACGAACCACACGCGGAGAGGTTCCAGCCGGCGTCATGTCAGGTTGAAGGAAATCACGATGCGCGGCTTTTCGCTCTCGTAGCGCAGCACGCCGTGCCACAGCGTGTTGGGGAACATCAGCATCAGCCCGGTCCTCGGCTGTATCGTGCTGACGATCCGCCCCGCGTCCGGTGTGTAAATGACGAATGCGCCATTGCCGGTTTCATCGCAGTCGCCGGCATCCACGTAGTAGGCGCCCGATATCACGCCGCTGTGCCGGTGCGGGCGGCCTTCCAGCCCCTTGCGGGAGACGATGGCCCACATGGCGGTGATGCGCCGCCGCCCGGCTCCCGCGTGCGGCCAGACGGTATGGTTTGCGGCCTGCTCGATCAGGCTGACCAGCGACGCCATCGCCGGATCAGGCAGTTTGTGCAGATCGCGCGCCGATAGCCACTTGTTGCTGAAATAGGATTCGCCGGCGGCCTTGTTGGTGCCCTTGTCGGGAATGCGGGTGGCCATCTCCAGCAGCAGCGGCCGCAACCGCGCGTTGATGGCTTCGTGGCCCGGCACCAGACCTTGGCGCAACGCAAGCGCGTCAGTAGCGGGCTGAATGTCGGAATCCTGCGCCATGGATGGACTTTAGCATTCCCGACGGCCGGCGCCAGCGGCGACCATGTGCTTTAGAACGTCATCGCCATCCGGCTCTTCGGGTTGAGGATCTCCTGGAACTCAACCACGTTGCCGTCCGGGTCGCGGGCGTAGGTGGTCAGCACGGTGCCCTTGCCCAGCCATTGGGGCTCGCAGTGGAACGGCACGCCGGCGGCCTTCAGCCGGGCGTATTCGGCGGGCAGGTCGACCACGTCGAAGCAGATATGGGTCAGGCCGTGGTTGCAGACCGGCCGGTTCGGGTCGCCCGTTTCCGGCACCGGCCGGGCGTATTCGAACAGCTCGATATGGGCGTTGGCGGCGCGCAGCATGGCGACGCGCCCCTTGGCGCCGGGCAGGGCGGTGATCGCCTCGATCTCGGCGCCGCTGAAATCGACCTCGAACAGCACCTCAATGCCGACCAGGTCGCGGTAAAAGCCCAGCAGGCGGTCCAGGTCGCCGGTCGAGATGGAGGTGTGGTGGATACCCCTGATCATGGTCGTTCTCCCCGAGAGTGCCGCTCCATGATGACGCAAACCGCCTTGCGCGCAACCGGCTCGTCAGGACATGTCGGCGTGCGCCGGCGGGAGCACGGCTCAAGCCGGCGATTCGTCAGATTGTCGCGCTGACTTGCCGCCATTTCTCGCGGGTGCCTGGCACGCGTCACGCTCGGCAACCCATGATTTCATGGATAAGCAACTCCCGGTTGTTTTTGCGCGGGCAGGAAAGTGGCTTAAATATGGCATTTTTACGGCGCCGCATTTACGCATACCGGTAATGTCCCAATGGAGGTAGACGATGTTGCGGCGCACACATAAGTTTAGTTCTGTCACCACGAAGTAACGGTTCAGCGTGGTGGCCCCGAAGGCCTCCTCATATTGAGGCCGAGGGTTGGTGGCCCTGCTTTCCTCCCCGTTTCCAGGGCCGCCCATTTCATCGTCTCCCCAAGACATGAAGTCTTCCCTGATTTGCCGGGCTCGCAAGAGCCCGGCATTTCTCTTTTGGGGCCCCGATCGTTTCCCGCCGATTAAATGCACGCGTGATTTTTCGCTTGGTTCGCGCCGCCGCGCGTTCCATGCTGTGCCGCGAAATCCAGCGGGGAGAGATCAATGAGCATTATCCTGGGGCCCATCGTACAGCAGGGCTATGTGGTGCCCGACGTGCGGGAGAAGTTGCCTTATTTCATCGACATCGGCGTCGGCCCGTTCTTCATCCGCGACCGCTTCGACGTGGTTGGCGGCAACTGCACCTATCGGGGCCAGGAGCAGACCTTCAACATCACCGCCGCCTTCACCTATTCGGGCGAGCACCAGTTCGAGCTGATCTGCCACCACAACGAGGGTCCGTCGGTCTACAAGGACTTCCTGAAGGACCATCCGGAAGGCGGCCTGCAGCACGTGGCGGTCTGGGCCGACAACATCGACGAGGAACTGGCCCGGCTGAAGGCGCTGGGCGAGGACTTCGAGGTCCTGCAGCGCTTCAACGAGCTCGACTGCTACATCAAGAAGCCGGGATTTCCCTGGCCGATCATCCAGCTGATGGCCACGGTGGAACGCCACCGGCGCATGTTCACCATGGTGAAGTACTATACCGACCGCTACGACGGGACCCGGCCGATCCGCTTCATCGACGAAGAGCTGAAGCTGTTCTACGGACCGGGCGGCCCGGGCGTGGGCATGGACACCTGGGAAGTGACCAAGGCGCCGGGGCGCGAGCGGGTGCTGCAGCCCGCCGGCTGACGCCGGCGCGCGTCCCGATCAAGTTCGCGCTTGACCGATCGCTGCGACAGGACACTGTTGCAGCCGACTGCTGCGCCTGACTGGAGGGGATGGTGACTACCAGGCATCTCGTCGATCCCGAACTGCTGCCCATGCTGGACATGTTTCCGGCACTCGAGATCTCGCCCGGCACGCTCGCGGCGATCCGGGCAGGCATGGACCAGATGAGCAAGGCCTCGCCGATTCCCGACGCGCCTGTCGACGTGGCCGAACGGTACATCGCCGGCGCCGAAGGCGCGCCGGACGTCCGCCTGTTGATTTATGTGCCGCGCGGGACGGCGGCGCGGCGCGCGGGGTTCCTGCATATACACGGCGGCGGCTATGTGATGGGCACGCCCGAGATGAGCGATGCGCGAAACCGGCTGCTGGCGGCCGATATCGGTTGCGTCGTCGTTTCCGTCGACTATCGGCTGTCGCCCGAAACTCCGCATCCCGGCCCGGTGGAGGACTGCTATGCGGCGCTGAAATGGCTGCACGCGAATGCCGCGGCCTTGGATGTGGACCCGGCGCGGATCGCCATCGGCGGCGAAAGCGCTGGCGGCGGCCTCGCCGCTTCGCTGGCGTTGCTGGCGCGGGACCGCGGCGAGGTGCCGGTCGCGTTCCAGCTGTTGATCTATCCCATGCTGGATGACCGTACCGCGGCCGCCGAGCCGCATCCCTACACCGGCGAGTATGTCTGGACTCCGCCGGCGAACCGGTTCGGCTGGGCCGCGTTGCTCGGCCACGAGCCTGGTGTCGACGGCGTTTCTCCCTATGCGGCCGCCGCTCGCGCCGAGTCACTGGCGGGCCTGCCGCCGGCCTTCATCAGCATCGGCGCGCTCGACCTTTTCATCGACGAGAACCTGGACTATGCACGCAGGCTCGCCCGCGACGGCGTCCCAGTGGAGATGCATCTTTATCCCGGCGCGTTTCATGGCTTCAACATGATGGCCGGCGCCAGTGTCTCCCAGGCGTTCGAGCGCGACTACCGCGAGGCGCTGCGGCGGGCCCTCGGCGGCGGATAAGCAAAATTAGTTCATCGTTGATGATTGTTTTTGCTGTCGGGTTCGCCGACAGTGCGGTTCGGGAAGACCAACAGGGAACATACGGAGAGAACCATGGCTCAAACTCACGACCACGAGATCGTATCGATCTATCCGTTTACGGAAGCCGAGATCGATCAACTCGCGAACAATTCCAACGAGTGCGTCCTGATGTGGGCGACCAAGGACGGCTGGCCCGTCGGCGTTACCCATGCGTTCGTCTGGCACGAAGGCAAGATCTGGCTGACCTTCGCCGAACACCGCCATCGGGCGGCGGCCATCCGGCGCGATCCTCGCGTGTCGGTCAATGTCAGCAGCGGCGGCTATCCGAAGGGCGCGCCTGAAGGCCTGCCGACCGGCGCCATCACCTTCAAGGGGCGCGGCGAGTTCTTCGACGACCGGGAGACCAAGGAATGGTTCTACCGGGCGCTGTCGAAGAAGCTCAACCCGACGAGCAAGGAAGGAGAAGAATTCTTCTACAACCTGCTGGACTCGCCGCTGCGGACGGTCCTGGCGGTGACGGTCGAGAAGATGATCATGTACAATGGCGGCACGGCCGGAAAGCACATGGCGGGCACGATTTCCGAGGACCAGCTCGGCGAGCGGCTCAGCGGCGACAAGGAGCGCATGAACGCAGAACGCGCCAAGCGGGGCCTGCCGCCGCGTTGATCGTTGCGGCGCCGGCCAATGCCGGCGCCGAACTTTCCCAGGATTGACCGATCACGGCGGCGGGTCGTCGTGCAGACGCCGGCAGAAGAAGGTGTCTGGCAATCGATGGCTGCGCGCCGATCGTTTCGGCCAAGTATCTGTCCATAAAAACGAAAATCGTTCAGCGAGGGAACAAATAGGTTCTCCGAGGGTTGATCGGCGCGAAGTCGATAACCCGAGGAGTCTTTCAATGAACAACGTTCTGCGCACCACCATCGTCGCCGCCGGTGCACTGGCGGCGTCGGCCACCGCGGCCGTCGCCCAGCCGTCCGGCGACCGGAATCCGTTCGACGGGTTCTATGTCGGCGGCATGGTCGGCTACGACAGCCTTCACCTCAACAACCAGTCGGACATTCCCGATTTCGATTCGGAAAACGGCGGCCGGATCACCGGCCTTGGCAGCGATGGCATTGCCGCTGGCGCGGTGCTCGGCATCAATGTGCCGTTGGGCGATCTTTTCGTCGTCGGCGTCGAAGGCACCGGCCGCTGGAGCGACGCCAGCGGCAACACGTCGGTCTCCGACAACACGAGCGATTCGTCCATCGAGCAGGGCGACCGCTGGAGCTGGGGCGTCATGGGCAGGGTGGGCGTGCTGATCTCGCAGAACACCATGCTTTATGGGTCGGGCGGCTGGGGCCAGACCCGGTTCAACACTCGCTTCATCAACACGCCGTCCGGCGGCTCGCCCACCACGGTTTTCGATGACGGCATCACCCGCGACGCCTGGCGCGTCGGCGGCGGTGTAGAGGCCGCGCTGGGCGGCGGCTGGACCGCACGGCTGGACTACACCTATTCGAACTACGGCAACTACGACGTGGTGATCAACCCGACCAACCGCTTCGCAGTGTCGCCGGTGGCGCACCAGGTGTCGGTCGGCGCGTCCTACTATTTCTAGACGCTTGTTCGAGGAAAGCCCCGCCGGTTCGCCGGCGGGGCTTTTTTCATGCGCGAAGCAGGCACCCGCCGGCATTGCCGCCGCCGTTGCGGGGTTCTACTGTGGCGCCGGGGATTACATGGGGATGCCGATGAACCGCCACTATGCCAGCCTTTGCGCCATGCTGCTTGGCTTCGCATTTGCACTGACCGCCGGACCTGCCGATGCCGCCGAGCCGGCCTGCGCGGCCGACAATGGCGGTCTCTCGCTGCCGCCCGGCTTCTGCGCCACGGTGTTCGCCGACGGCCTCGGCCATGTCCGCCACCTGGCCACCGCGCCCGACGGCACGCTTTACGCCAACAGCTGGAGCCTGCTCTATGGCAGGAACCCGCCCAAGGAAGGCGGCTTCCTCTACGCCCTCCGCGACAAGGACGGCGACGGCAAGGCCGAGGCGGTCAAGCGGTTCGGCACCGGTGTCGCGGCCGGGGCCAAGGGCGGCACCGGCATCGCTGTCCACAACGGCGCGGTCTATGCCGAGGAGGGCGACAAGATCGTGCGCTACAAGCTGCCGGCGGATGGAGGCGCGCCTGCCGGCCCACCGGAGGTGGTGCTGTCCGGTTTGCCGCTCAATGGCGATCACGCCATGCATGGCATGGTCATCGACGCCAAGGGCTCCCTTTACGTGAACTCGGGCTCGGCCACCAATGCCTGCCAGGTGAAGAACCGTGTCGCCGGCGAGCCGGGCCAGAATCCCTGCGCCGAATTGCAGACCCATGCCGGCACATGGCGCTATGACGCCAGCAAGACGGGTCAGAAATTCTCGCCCGCGGAACGCTTCGCCACGGGCATCCGCAATGGCGAGGCGCTCGCGGCCGACGCGACAGGCGTCTACGCCATGCAGCATGGCCGCGACCAGCTGTTCGAGAACTGGCCGGCGCTCTACAAGCAGGAACAGAGCGCCAACCTGCCGGCCGAAGTGCTGCTGAAGCTCGACCAGGACGCCGATTTCGGCTGGCCCATGTGCTACTACGACGACGTGCAGAACAGGCTGGTGCTGGCGCCCGAATATGGCGGCGACGGCGGCAAGAAGGTCGGCGTCTGCGCCCAGAAGAGGGCGCCGGTCGCCGCGTTCCCGGCGCATTGGGGGCCGAACGCCCTGGTCCTCTATCACGGCAAGCAGTTCCCGGCCGCTTATGGCGGTGGCGCGTTCATCGCATTCCATGGCTCATGGAACCGGGCGCCCAGCCCACAGGGCGGATACAATGTGGTGTTCCAGCCGCTCGCGAACGGCAAGGCGGCCGGCCGCTATGTGGTCTTCGCCGACGGTTTCGCCGGCGCCTACAAGAATCCCGGCCAGGCGGCGCACCGTCCGGCGGGCCTCGCCGTCGGACCCGACGGCGCGCTCTACATCGGCGACGACACCGAGGGCCGCATCTGGCGCGTCACCTACCGCGGCGACGCCAACGCCAAGGTGCAGGCGGCGCCGCCGCCCAGGGCGGTGGCCGCCGTGGGCGCCGACATCTCCAAGCTGCCGGTACCGCAGGGCGCTACCCGGGCGCAGCTGGCGGCCGGCGAGACGCTGTTTCGCGACCAGGCGTGCGGGGCTTGCCACGGCTCGAACGCCAAGGGCACGCAGTTCGCGCCGGACCTGACCACCGGGAAGTTCCTGTGGGGCGATGGCAGTCTGGCGTCGATCACCCAGGTCATCGTCGAGGGCGTTGCAAAGCCTAAGGAATACCAGGCCGTCATGCCTCCCATGGGCGGCGCGGAACTCACGCCCGAGCAACTCAAGGCGGTGGCGGCCTATGTCTGGGCCGTGGGGCACGCGGCCAAATAGCGGCAATGGCGACGTCTACCGGACAGCGGTCCTGGCGGACGGCGATGCAGCGTCGAGCAGCTTGCCGCGGCGCACCAGCTTCACCAGCTCGTCGGCGGGAATCGCCGGGCTCAGCACGTAGCCCTGGATCTCGTCGCAGCCCAGCTCGCGCAGGATGCTCAGCTGCTGCCGCGTCTCCACGCCCTCGGCGACGACGCGCCGGCGCAGCGAATGGCCCATGGTGATGATGGTGCGGATGATCTCGTAGTCGTCCGGGTCGGTGGCGATGTTGTTGATGAACGACCGGTCGATCTTGATGGTGTGCAGCGGGAAGCGCTTCAGGTAGGACAGCGACGAATAGCCGGTGCCGAAATCGTCCATGGCCAGGCTGACGCCCATGTCGGCCAGCTCCCGCAGCGTCCGCACCGCGTTCTCGGTGTCCTTCATCAGCATGCTCTCGGTGATCTCGAGTTCCAGACCGCTGGGCTCGATGCCCGCGCGGTCGAGCAGCTCGGCCACCGTCCTGGCAAGGCCGGGCTGGCGCAGTTGCCGGACCGACAGGTTGACCGCCACCTTGATGTCCAATCCCTCGTCCCGCCATAGGCGATGCTGCCGGCAGGCGGTCTCGATCACCCATTCGCTGACCGAGCCGATCAGGCCGCTTTCCTCCATGATCGGGATGAACTTGGCGGACGATACGATGCCGAGTTCGGGATGGCGCCAGCGGAGCAGCGCCTCGGTTCCGGTCAGGCGGCCGTTCTCCAGGTCGACCTTGGGCTGGTAATGCAGTACGAATTCGTCGCGCTCGAGCGCCATGTTCAACCCGTTGATCAGGATCAGGCGCTCTTCGATCTCGGCGTTCATCTCGGCGGTGAAGAACTGGAAGTGCTGCTTGCCCTGCTCCTTGGCGCGGTACATGGCCGCGTCAGCGTTCTTCAGCAGCGTCGCGGCATCGATCGCGTCGTTCGGGAATGTGGTGATGCCGATGGAGGCCGAGATGAACGCCTCCTTGCCGTCGAGGGCGAAGGGCGCGCGCAGCGTTTCGGTGATGCGCTCGGCGACCCGCGGTGCGTTGCGGAAGTCGCGCATCTGCGGCATCAGCACGGTGAACTCGTCGCCGCCCAGTCGCGCTACCGTGTCCGACGAGCGCATGCACCGCTTCAGCCGCACGGCGACCTCCTGCAGCAGAAGGTCGCCCATGTCGTGGCCCATGGTGTCGTTGACCATCTTGAAGCCGTCCAGATCGACGAACATCAGGCCGACCATTTCGCCTTCCCGTTCGGCCTGGGCCAGTGACTTGGCCAGCAGGTCCATGAACAGGGCCCGGTTGGGCAGGCCGGTGAGCTGATCGTAGCTGGCCTGGTAGCGGATGCGCTCCTCGTCCAGCTTGCGCTGGGTGACGTCGCTGAATACCACCAGGTAGCGCCCGGCCTGGCCGTTGCCGCCGGGAATCGGGACAACGGAAAGGTGTTCGGCATAGCGTTCGCCGCTCTTTCTGCGGTTCCACTGCTCGCCGCTCCACCGGCCATTGATCTCGATGCCCCGGCGCAGGGCAGCCATCCCGATACGGGGATACTCCGAGTCCGGCTGGCCCCATTCCAGGAAGGGCGGCAGGCCGCCGATCACGTCCCATCCGGTGTAGCCGGTGATCGCGGAATAGGCAGGATTGACGGCAGTGATGCAAAATTCGTCGTTCAGCACCATGATCGCCTCGGCAGCGGTGTCGAACACGCTGGCCGCCAGGCGCAGCCTTTCGTCGGCCTTCGCCCGTTCGGTGATGTCCTGGACAAAGCCCTCGTACCACCTCAGTGTGCCGTCCTCGGCGCGCACGGAACGGGCGTTCTCATTGATCCAGATCTGGCTGCCGTCCTTGCGGTAAACCCGCGCCACGAAGTCGTGCACCGCGTTGGTGCCCTCCAGCGCGGCGCGAAACCTGTCGCGATCGCGGGGGGTTACGTAGAGCGCGCCGGCGATGTCCGTCAGTTCGGACATCAGCACTTCGGCGGATGCGTAGCCATAGATGCGGGCCAGCGCATCATTCGCGGCCAGGTAACGCCCGTCGGGCGACGTGCGGTACATGCCTTCGACGGCGTTGTCGAACAGGGAGCGGTAGTCCTGCTGGTCCTCGTCCACCCGGAGCCCCCAATGGCCAATGGTCATCCTTGCCGACATGCAAGTAACACGCCATCAAACCGCGGCGGCTTGCTCAAGGTTGCCCTCTGTCCTGCTGGATTGTCCCGGCCCGGACCGTCATGATGGGTCTGCAATTGGGGCTGATGCAACGGGGCTGATCCATGTTCATGAGGATGGAGCGTTGATAGCGCCGCGCCGCGCCTTGAGATCGCTGCGCCATCTCTGGCGGACCCGCGCACCGTGGCCGGTCTATGTGGCACTGGTGGCGACCCGGATGCGGGCTTCCGGCATCAGGCGGCGATTCGGGCCACGCCGTGCCGCCTTCGAGGCCGTGGCCCGCAAGCATGACTTCTCGACCGACTGGTTCATTCCCCGGCTCTGCGACTGGATGGCGGTGTTCGAACGGCACCCGCTGCCCGGTTCGGCCGAAATCCTCGAGATTGGCAGCTGGGAGGGCATGTCGGCCCTGTTCATGCTGACGACCTGGCCCGATGCCCGGCTGACCTGCGTCGATACCTGGCAGGGCGGGGTCGTTCGAAATGGCGGGGAGGGGGCGAGCGAAGCGCGCTTCGACGCCAATACCGCCGGCCATCACGGCAGGGTCACCAAGTTTCGCGGAATGTCGTCGGCGTTTTTCGCCGCCAGCCCTGCCGGCGCGCGCTTCGACTTCGTCTATGTGGACGGATCGCACCAGTATGCCGACGTCCTGGGCGACTCATTCGCGGGTTTCGACGCGCTCAAGCCCGGTGGCATCATGATCTTCGACGACTATCTGATGTCACCTTATGACGGGAAATCCGACTGTCCGGCGCCCGCCATCAACCGGCTGCTGTACGAAAGGCGCGGCCGGTACGAATTGGTCGCCGTCTATTGGCAACTGGTCATTCGCAAGCTGCCGGCGGCCGGTTCGCCCTAGATCATCCCTGGCTGATCGTTTCCAAGTGCTGGAGCAGCTTGTCCGCGTGCAAGCGATTGGAGCCTGCTGCGCGTCAGGTGTCGGCGCGGAACTTGTTCTTGCACTTGGGACAATTCGCCCACAGCCGCTTGCCGCGCGGCAGCCGCATCTTGGTCTGGCACTTGGGGCATTTGACGATGGATTTGAGCTCGGTGACCTGCGGGTGCTGAGGGCGGCCGTGCCGGACCAGCCCCACGGGCGCGGGCACGCCCGAACGGTCGGTCCGCTCGCGCATGGTCGGGCGGGTCGGATGGGGCCGGGTATTGCGTTCGGGAAGCACCGCGGCGGGCGTAAGGCCTTCAAGCGGGGCGGGTGCAACGGGTTCGACGCCGGGCGAGGTGAAGAACAGTGCATAGACGGCCGCCGCCAGCGACAGCAGCAGAAAAAAGATGAAGTAGTCCGTGCCGAGCAGCAGGAACGGCGGCGCGATCGACGCAACGCCCATCCGCTTCACCCAGGGATGGCGCCGTTGCGCGGCTTGCCAGGCCTTGGTGTCCCGCTCGTGCTTGCCCACCGCCTCGTAATACGCCATCAGCGCCAGCCGGTTCTCGGTTTCCAGACGCGACCGATTCTCCTGTTCCTGCGCCAGTTCGCGCTCCATTCGAAGCCTGACGCCGTAATCGGACCGGTCGAAGGGTCCGGCGACGACAAGTTCATCCACATGAACGAAGCTGACGCCCATCTCGGCGGCCAGTGCCTGTGCGCGCGGCGAGGCGGCGGCGCCGCTGTGAACGATGAGTGCGAGGTCGGCCGAATGATAGGCTTTCACCGCTGCCGCGTGCTGTAGGTCGCCCATGTCCATGCGCGCGCTCGCCGTGCACTGGACCACGGCCTTCTCGCCGCGCTGGGTACAGATGATGTCGGCGCCGTAGTGGTCGCCCGCCCGGAGAATCTCGCAGTTCCAGCCGAGGGCGAGCATCTTCTCGCTCACCAGGCTTTCAAATACCTGATCAGATCCATAGGCAATCGCCTCTGGACGGGTCCAAGCCGTCATCTTCCAAGTGCCCCCAAGGCCGTTGCCACCGAACCATGCACGGATCGGCGCTCCACCCAAAATGGGTGATTTCAAATTTTATGCTAATTCGAATCGCCCGTCGGTGCCAACGGTTTGCACATGCGAACAATAGATTCAGGCGAGATAACGCGAATTTGACAGCATGGAGCTATCCGAGTGACGTTTTCGGGCGGTCAATCCAGGCAATCGCGGCGCCGCAGCCATGAACCGATTCGCTTCGCTGATCAACGGGGCGCCATTCGCGCTGAACCGAGGCCGTTGCCGGTTGACTCCCGCAGGCGGCGCGGCGACCATGAACAAATCAGGAACATATGAGTCGCGACCATGTACGGAAAACAGACCATCGGCGAAGACGACATCCAACAGCTTCTGGCCGGCTTGCGCCGCGGCAGGAATGAGCTTGCCCGCATCCGCCGGCAGACTCCGGTCGACAGCCTGTTCGGCGCACAGGCGGACTACGTGATGAAGGCAATCGACGGCATGGCCGAGACGATCACCGGCGACCGGGAATATTTCCGGGAGTAGGACAGCGCGTTCAATCAGGCTCGGCGCTTCTGGGGCGATTTTCCAGCGGCTTCGGCGATCTGTGCCGCATTTTCCGCGACGCATTGTAACGCGTGTTCTAGATTCTGCGCGACACGGGGGAGACGCCGATGAACGGCTACGCACGGGAAGAGCTTGTCGCGGTCGCACGGGACTTGCTCGGGCACGCCCGCAACGAAACCACACCGCTGGCGCCCGGCATCATGGAACTGGACGCCGCCGCCTACACGTGCCGGGACCGTTTCGAGCGCGAGAGGCAACTGATCTTTCGCCGTCTGCCGCTGATGCTGGCGGCAAGCTGCGAACTGCGCGCGCCGGGCGACTACAAGGCCATGGAAGTCGCGGGCGTGCCGGTGCTGCTGGTGCGCGGCAAGGACGGCGCGGCGCGCGCTTTCCTCAATACCTGCACCCACCGCGGATCGTTCGTCGCCGACGGGAGCGGCAATGCCTCGCGGTTCGTGTGCCCCTATCACGGCTGGACATTCGACTCGCAGGGCGCGCTGGTGGGCGTCGCCTCGCGCGCCGACTTCGGTGACGTCGATGTCGGTGCCAAGGGCCTGCGGCCGTTTCCGGTGTTGGAGAAGGCCGGACTGATCTGGGTGGTGCTCGATCCGGCGTCGACGCTCGACATTGGCGCCTTCCTGTCGGGCTACGATGAACTTCTGGAGGAGTTCGGCCTCGCCACCTGGCACGTGCTGGAGTCGCGGACGCTGAAGGGCGCCAACTGGAAGCTGGCGTTCGACGCGCATCTGGATTTCTACCACCTGCCGGTGCTGCACAAGGAGACCTTCGGCCCCAGGATCAGCCCTAAGGCGTTCTACTATCACTGGGGACCGCACCAGCGGCTCACCCGGCCGGAACGGCCCGAGAACCGGGCGCTTCCGGACTACGCGAACCTGTTCGGCATGGCCGGTGCGTCCGAAAGCGACTGGACCACCGAAGCGCTGATGCTGGGCGAATGGATCCTGTTCCCGCACGTCTCCATCAACAGCTTCTACGACGGCGGCCGTGGCATCCTGATCTCGCAGATTTTTCCGGGCGAGGCGGTGGACGAGTCCTGGACCGTGCAGACCTACCTGATGCAGGACGAGCCGGACGACGCGCAGCGCGCCGCCGCGCGTCGGCAGGCGGCGTTCCTCGCCCATGTGGTCGCCGACGAGGACCTGCCCATGTCGATCCGCCAGCAGCGCGCGCTCGAATCCGGGTTGATGCCCACGGTCTGCTTCGGCCGCAACGAGGGCGGCGGCCAGCAGTTCCACCGCTGGATCGAGCGGATCATGGCCACCGACGACGCCGGGCTGAACATCCTGTTCCGCGACGGCCTCGACACATGACAGGGAATAAGCGAATGCGCGCGACGGTACTGTTTCTGACGACGGCCCTGATCGCCGTCCTGGCGGGCGCTCCCGCCATGGCGGACACGGCCGGCTGCAACAAGGGAGAGAACGCCATGACCAAGAAGCTGATCATCCTGCTGGCCCGCAAGCCCGGCACCACGGTCGAGCAGTTCAAGAGCTACTACGAGACGGTCCATGCGCCAGGCGCCCGCGAGCGCATGCCGGCGCTGGCCCGCGCCGAGTATCGCCGCAACTACATTCCCGAGGAAGGCCGCAAGGGCGCGCCCATCGACTTCGACGTGGTCACCGAGATGATCTTCGCCAGCGAGGCTGAATACGCCCAGATGCAGAAGGAGCGCGCGGCGGTGGCCCAGTGGATCGCCGAGGATGTGGCCAAGTTCGCCGATCCGGGCAAGACCCGCAGCTACGTCGCCGACGTCTGCGTATCCGGCTAGAGCTGGGAGGCGAACATCGCGGCCAGCTTCTCCATCAGCCGCTCGTGCCACGGACGGTCCTGCCATTCCTCGAACGTCATCTGCTTCGACCGCTTCATGTCGGCCTCGAAGATGCCGGTCATCTTCTCGGCGAAGGGCCGGTCGTAAACGTTGAGGTTGGCCTCGTCGTTCAGGCGGAACGAGCGGTTGTCGAAGTTGGTCGAGCCGACGGAGACAAGCTGGCCGTCGACCACCAGCATCTTGCAGTGGAACATGGTGGGCTGGAACACGTGGATCTCGGCGCCCACCTTCAGCAACTCGCCCCAGGTTTCGCGCGAGGCCTTGCCGACGACCACCGTGTCGATGTGCTTCCCGGGCACGATCACCCGAACCCGCACGCCGCGCGCGATGGCCGCGATGATGGCGGCCCGGGTGAAATCGTCGGGCACGAAATAGGCCGCCGACAGGTCGATGGTCCGCTCGGCCGCCGTAAGCGCCAGCAGGTACATGAGCTGCATGCTGTCGCCGCCGGCGCGGGGCGAGGAAATGAACATCTGCGCGCGGCGGTCACCGACGGGCTGTAGCGGTGGAAAATAGCCCTTGCCCTGCAGAACCCGGCCGGAGGTCTTCATCCAGTTGTCGACGAAGGCCGCCTGAATCTGGGCGACGGCTGGCCCTTCCACCCGGTAATGCGAATCGCGCCAGTAGTCGGGGTTCTGGGCGTCGCCGCGCCACTGGTCGGCGATGCCGACGCCGCCGGTGAACCCGACCCTGCCGTCGATCACCAGCAGCTTGCGGTGCGTCCGGTTGTTCATCCGCGCCAGCGAGTACCAGTGCAGGGGATGGTACTGTTCGACCTCGACACCGGCCTTGCGCAGGGCGGGGATCGTATCCCCGTCCATCTTCTGGCTGCCGACCCAGTCCAGCAGCACATGGACCTTCACGCCGGCCTTGGCCCGTTCAACGAGCGCCTCGCGGAAATCCTTACCGATCTCGCCAGACCAGTAGATGTAGGTCTCGAAGGTGATGGTGTGGCGCGCGGCCCGGATCGCCGCCAGCATGGCCGGGAAGATCTCATCGCCGTTCTGCAGGTCCTCAATGCTGTTGCCGTCCAGCACGGGCGGCCCTAGCAGCGTGCCCAGCTCGTGCATGAACTGGGTGTCGGCTACGCCGTAGAGATGCTTCAGCGGCTTCTGGATGTGCTTTTCCGGGCCCGAGATGTTCAGCACGAGGATGGTGACGAGAAAAATCACCACGGCGACGATCACGGCCGAGATGATGATGTGCTCCTTGATCCAGTCCAAATGCCGTTCCTCCCGCTTCGCCCCGATTGGCGGTAGCCGGCTAACGCAGCCATTTGGCGAAGGATGCGCGGATCACGAAAAAATGTTGCCGGTATCGCCAGTCAATCGAACGCCCGGGAGGAACGAAGCCCTGCAACCCCGCGTTCACCTGCCTGCAACAAGGAGACACTCGATGAACAACATCATCTATATCGTCGGCCTGGTCGTCGTTGTCGGCGCTGTCCTGGCCTTCGTGTTCTGAAGTCGGTGCGGCCTGTCGGTGATCCGGCGGGCCGGCATCGCCTGAATGGACTTGCTGCTTCCCCGTTACGGCTTCTTCACCGCGGTCGCCTCGATCTCGACGAGGAAACCCGGATTAGCGAGCGCCGCCACCTGTACGGTGGACCGGGCCACCTTGTTTGGCTGGTCCGCTGTCCCGTGATACAGGCCGTAGGCCTCGTTGAAGCCCTTGAAATCCATCTTGCCGCCGAGCTTCGGATCGCCGACCAGGAACACGGTCAGTTTGATCACGTCGCCCATGCCGAGCCCCTGAGCGGCCAGCAGCGCCTTGATCTTCTCGAACACGGAAATGGACTGGGTCTTGGTGTCGCCATAGGCGTCGATACTGTCCTTGGGCTTGGTCTCGTCCGCCATGGCCGGAACCTGGCCGCTGAGATAGACGACGGTGGTGCCGCCCGGCACGGTTACGCCCGCCAGGATCGGCGACTGCGGATTGCTGCCGGCGATGCGTGTCACGTCCTCCGCCATCGCGGGTGCTGACAGGACGGCGATGGCGGCGGCGAGGATCAGGGCTTTCATGGAACATTCTCCTGGAGGGCGAGGCTGACGGCGCGCTTGGCCGAGAGGATAGCGCCTTCCTGCCAGTGACCGGAATAGTGCGATAGATGCGAGCCGGCGAACAGGAACGGCCCATCCGGATCATCCAGCACTTTTGTTGCGGCCATGTCATTGCCGTCGTCGTCCCATTCCAGCCACGGCCCCTCGCTGAACGGGACCCGCGACCAGTTGACCGCGACGCCGCCCTTCAGGTCCGCGCCGTGGCCGGGATGGAGCCTGTCGACCGAGGCGCGGGCGATGGCGATCTGCTCGGCGATCGGGCGTGCCGCCAGCGACCGTCCCTGCGCCCGGCTGGCATAGGCGGCGATCAGCACCTGTTTCGGCTTCATGAACGTGCCGCTCGGATACCAGACCAGCCGCGTGTCGCCGCCGGTGAATGAAATCCCGCCATAGATCTGTTCCGCCTCCCAGAACGGCGCCGACTGGAACCCCACCTTCACCGATTCGGACAGCCGAACCCGGGCGATGGCCGCGGCGGTTCCGGGCGAGAAGTCCGCCGGGATGCGCGCCAGGATCGGCAGCGGAATCGTGACGATCGCCCGGTCCGCGTCGGCGGCGCTCTCGGCGCCGGTTTCCCGGTCGCGCCAGACGATGCGCACGCCACTGCCGTGACGGCGGATCTCCCGCACCTCGGCATTCAGCACCGGCGGCGCGTGCAGGGCGGCGGCCATGGCTGCCGGGATGCGGTCCATGCCGCCCACGGGCTGCAGCATGGTCGCCTGCATCAGGATGTTCTCCTCGAACAGCACCATGCTGAGGCTCGGGCTGTCGACCAGCTGGCGCAGGGTCAGCGGCGGCAGCGCTGCGGGCGCTTGGTTCGCGGTCGCGCCCGCGGGCTTCAGCAGGCCTGCGCGGGTCGAGCCGCGATAGTCGTAGGCATCACCCAGATCGCCATAGCTCTTGAGGAACTCGGCGAGCCGTTTGCGCGTGTCGGCGTCGACCTGCTCGTCCAGCGAGCCGCCGGCGAGGGCCTTCTCCAGCAGTTCGGACAGCGCGCCGCGCAAATCGTTGATAACCTCGCGCTGGCGGACGCGCGCCGCCTCCGGCCGGGCCTGGTCGTACAGCCAGGTGCTGCGGCTGCTGTTGACCATCACCTCGAGCGGCACGCCCAGTTCGCGGCAATAGCCCAGGATGTGCTCGTGATGGCTGGGGATACGCGCCGCGCCCGCGTTCAGATAGAGCCCGTCATCGAACCCGACAGTCTGATCCTCCAGCCCCGTGTGCCGGATGCGGTCGCCACCGCGCAGCGTCCAGACCCGGCCGCCGACCCTGCCGCGTGCCTCCAGCACGACCGGCTGGTGCCCGGCCTTCTGAAGTTCGTAAGCGGCCGACAGCCCGGCGATGCCGGCGCCCAGCACGATGATGCGAAGCGGCTTCTCGGGCGAAACGGCCGCCCTGGCCAGCGTGGGAAATCCGCCGGCCACCGCCGCGCCCGCGCCCAGCCTGCCGAGGAGCAGCATGGCGTCACGCCGGGACAGCGGGCGGATGTAGCCCGCTACCGTCGCATGCCGCGGTCAGGTGTCACGTCAGCCGCCCTCCCTCGTCCGGCGCCTCATGCCGCGCGGACGACGATAGTATGACGGTCCTGTGAAGGCGCGGTCCAGCGCATGCCGCGCGGGGCCGCCATGCCGTCTAGATTTCGGGGCAGGTGGCGTATTCGGCCGGGCTTTCCATGAACGCCCGGAACTGGACGTTGAAACGGGCCGGGCTGCTGTAGGCGTCGGCGATGGATTTGTCGGTCCAGCGGCCCATGAACACGTAGAGGCCGGGCGTGTCGGCGCGGAACAGGCCAAAGAAGACGCAGCCGTCGCGGACGCGCGCCTCCTCCACCATCTGGCGCGCGGCGAACTCGAACTGCTCGGTATAGCCGGGGCGGAGCTGCATCCGGGCGACGGTGCCGATCATTGCATCACCACACCTGCTTGAGGATCTGGACCTCGACGTCGCCGTCCAGCATGGCGCCCACCCTTGGCAGCGCCTCTGCCACATGAGCGGACTTGCCGTGCGCATCGACCGCGTCGCGGTCGCGGTAAAGCTCCAGCACCAGGAAGGTGTCCGGCGCCAGCCGGTGGCCGCGGTAGAACACGTTGCCGGGCTCGTTGCGCTCGACCGAGTCGGTCATCGCGGTCATGTGCGTCTCGAAGTCGGCGCCCTGGCCCGGCTTCACCTTCAGCGTCGCCACGATCCCGATCATGCGGATGCCTTCCTGGCTTCGCCCTCGGCGATGAACCGGTCGATGAGCTGATGGTGATAACGCAGGCGCGCTTCCATGTAGCTGCTGAACTCCACCGTGCCGGTGCCGCTGGCACGCAGGCCTGTCTGCACGTGGGGCAGGTTGACCATGTCCTGCTCGTAGACCAGCGCGAGCATGTCGCTCAGTTCCTTGCCGGCCTCGGTCATCGGTTCGTCGAGGTCCATGTACCGCACCGGCGCCGGCTTGGGCCGCACGCCGTCCTTCGGCACCGGCCGCAGCATCATGATGTCCATCAGCGAGGTTTCGGGATCGAAGCCGTTGGGGCGCCAGCGATAGACGATGTTGCGCGACATGCTGATCCAGAAGCTCATGTGCGGGAACACGTTGTAGAGCAGCGAATCCAGCATCTCGGCGTCGCCGGCATGGGAATAGTCGTGGCCGGTCTGTTCCGACAGCGTCTTGCGGGCGAGTTCGGCGGCGAAGGCGCGGGCGGTCATCCCGTCGGGCAGGGTCATGTGCCCCGGCTGGTCGCCGACCATCACCGCCCGGCCGCCGAAATACGAATCGAGGATCTGCTGCTCGCTGAGCTTTGTCTTCAGGTGCGGGCTCTGGATCGCGGTGGCCGAGAACTGCCGGTCCACATACTCGCTCAAGATGTCGTACTGGCTGTTGGCGTCGCCGATGGTGGCCAGGCCCTGCGGATGGGTGCCGATGACGTGATGGCTTTCCATGAACGCCTCGGCGGTCGCCTTCCAGTTGGCGCGCACCTTCTTGACCACATGGGCTGCGATGTAGCGGTTCTCGAAGTCGTAGCGTTCGAAGTGCGCCGGCAGCGGACCCAGCACTTCCTCCAGCGACGGCGCGTCCGGGTCCATGTTGATGAACACGAAGCCGCCCCAGGTGCCAACCCGCGCCTCGGGCAGATCCGGCGCCCCGCCGGCCCATTGCGGGAAATCCCACGGGAACGGATTTTCCTGGAAGCTGCCGTCGCACTTCCACACCAGCCCGTGATAGGGGCAGCGGAAGCTCAGCTTGTGGCCGCCGCTCACTGCCAGTTTGCGCCCGCGGTGCAGGCATGAATTGTAGAGCGCCTTGATTTCCCCCGGTCCGCTGCGGACGATGATGAACGAGCGACCGGCGAACTCGTAGACCACGTGGTCGCCGACCTGCGGAATCTGCTCCTCGCGGCAGGCCCAGTGCCACACATGCGGCCACAGGTGCTCAACCTCCTTGTCGAAGTAGTCCTTGTCGAAGTAGCGGGAGGCAGGGATGGGCTCGGTGCCGATGTCGGGCGTCGGACCCTGGCGCATGTAGTCGGGCGACGGCACGCGGTCGCGTTCCAGCACCTCGGTATAGCTTTCGGCCGGGCAGCGGTCCTCGCGGAAATCGCGTCTCACCAGATCGTCCATGACAACCTCCGTGTGCAGCGCGGGATCGGTCCCGCCATTGGGGATCGGCCGCGGCCCGCGGAATCATCCGGTGCTGCACGCGAGTCTCCCCGAGGAAAGGATCATGCAACCGTGATTGTTTTGCAAGAGAAGCGGTGTCTACGTCTCCGTCAGCGCCTTCCAGGCTTGCCCTGCTTCAAAGAAAGCTTTCGCGCCTTCATCTACACAGCTGTCAGGGATGGTGTGGACAATAGCAAGTTCGTACAGCCGTCGCCCGAAGACCATGCGATGGCGGACATACAGAACCAGGAAAGCGCAGAAGGCCAACGCAGCCAGAATCGTTTCGACAATTGACGGCGGCCCTCCATAGGTGGGCAACAGCGCATAAATATACCCAAGCAACAAAGACATGAATGCAAGTGACCGGAATAGCTTTTGATGTCCCTCTAGCCGATCAAGCTCCATGATCCCTTCAGGACAGTTCAAACGAATATAGTTCCACCAGAAAGACCTGGTCGACCAAGGCCTGTTCTCAATCAGCCCAATCATTTGCTTGTTGATGGATTCTTCCAGGCCTTTTGCGAGAATTTGAGCCCGTGCAAGGTCTTTTTCCAGTCTAGTCAGTTTTGACCAGCCTGTCGGCGGCTTTGCGATCCGATCTTTAATCCGACGATCCACAGATTTGTCGAATTGCCCGGCCACGCCGGAGATCAGGGTTCCGACCGCGTACGAAGCAGCCAAAAACGCCAAGACCACTATTCCGGCGCTTGGATCATCACCAGAGCCAAACGCCAGCTTTCCGCCCAGCCAACCTGCCACATCCATCGGCAGCAAAATGAGAAACATCGCCCCCGGCACGAGGACGGCAAAGAAGTCTCGTGCACCAATAAACATGTCTTGTGGTTTCATCGCGGCCTCCCCTTCTCCACCGCCGCGACCTTAGCACGAGATGCCGATCAAGGCCCGAGCAGCGGGATGGTGATCGAGATGTTCTTCTTCACCTCGAACTTGGCGTCGTCGAATTTCGGTTTCGACATCACCTCGTCGTGGATAACCGAAAAGCCGTAGCTTTCCTTAGGCAGACCGAGCGTCTTGCCGAATTTGTCGTTGTTGTCCGCATCGTGATAGAGGCTGATCGCATAGGTGCCGGCCGGCAGGTTCCTGAACACCAGCCGCACCGAGGTCTTGCCTTTGAGCGGGACCGCCACGTCCTGGGTGAACTTGCCGTCCGGGAAGGCCGCCGGGTCGTTGAACAATGCGGCCCTGACGACCCCGGTGGTCTCCTTGGCGCCGGTCACCTCGACCGTCAGCGAGTAGCCCTTGGCCGTGGGCTGCGCTGCGCCGGCACCGGTGGCCGCCAGGCAGGCGAACAGCAGCACGCCCATCACCATCAAGCTTTTATGAACCATGAGGAAATTCCTTTTCATGCCGCCCTGACAACGAAGGCGCAGAAGTGGGAATGCGCATCGGGCTACCTGAGTTCCCGCAATACGCCAATGCGCGGTCTTTTACTCGCCGATAGTCAGGCCGTGGCGCCGGGCAACGGCGACCACCTTGGGGATGTCGGGCGCGCCCGCGGGAATTTCCGCATCCATCGCGGTGAACATGCGGGCGGCGTTGCTGCCGGTGCCGCTGATGCTCAGCATCCTGCCGCCGCCCGGGGCGAAGCGGAACCAGTGGGTGGTGCCGGCGGGCAGATGGACCAGGGTGCCGGGCCCAGCGCTGAGTTGCTCGTCGCCATGGCCGAACTCCACCGTCCCCTGGATGACGAAGAACGACTCGTCCCAGCCGTGGCTGTGCGGCGGTGGCCCGCTGCCCTCCGGCCCTTCCTGCAGGAACAGTTCGTAGCCGCCGGTGTCGTCCTTCGACGCGAGGACGGTGATGTACTCGCCCACCACGTCGAGGCGCGCGGCGTAGTCGGCGGGAGAAACCACGATGGGCCTGGCGGTCATGGCGCTTTCCTTGCTGGGGCAGGGTGGACTCTATCGCGGCGTCAGAATACCGCGATTGCCGTTTCGCCGCCAACCGCCAGGGTCACTTGGCCCGGAGGGCCTGCGCAAGCGGGTTGATGGTCGGTTCCGCCACCTTCTTCAGCGTATTGCGGTCGCGGTGGATGAACGGTGTATCGGTGCCGCGCACCAGCAGGCTCGTCTCGGTCACATAGCTCCATGAGCCGTCGGGGTTGAAGTCGACCGCGATGGTGTAGGCATCGGTCCGGAAGGCCAGTTCGAGGAACGTGGTCGAGCAGATGCCGTAGTCGGTCTGCCCCCGCTCGGCCTTGAGGAACAGCTTGGTCGCATCCGGCCCGGCGTGCCCGGCGGCGATCGCGACCTGTCCGCGGGGGATCGCCAGCGTCTGCAGCACCAGGCCCGGTCGCCGGCTCCCACAGCCAGTAGCCGATCTGGTCGTGGAAGGTGATGTCCTCCTCCCGCGTGTTGACGTGGACGTGGTGGCGCAGCCCGTACAACAGCTGCGGGCCGTTGGCCTGCGGGTCTATCGGCTGCATCTCGATGCGTTCGAAATACTCCCGCTGCTCCGGACCGTCCGCCTTGGGACTGAGATCGACGCCGCGCATCCCTTCCCAGATGCCGGCGAGGCGGCGCAGCGGGCCCAGATTGGCCAGGGTTTCGGCGTCGACATCTTCGGGTTCGGTGAAGATGTCGTTCGGAATATACATGTGGTTGTCTCCCTCTGTCAGCACCGGAATCATAGCCAGTGACTCGGCGGATGTCCGCCTGGCCGCGGTGCGGCGCGAGCAAGGCCGATGTGACAATTCCGGGTCGCTGTTAGGCGCGCCAGTCCGGCGGCGGCGGCAGGCTTTCGACCAGCGTGGCGAGGCCGTCGCCATAGGCCCTGCGCAGGGCGCTCCAATACGGATCGTCCTCCCTCAGCACCGCCAGGTTGGCGGCGGAGAAGCTGTCGGTTTCGTAGCGCAGCATGTCGATCGGCATGGCGACCGACAGGTCGCTGCGCATGGCGGCGTCGAATGACAGCAGCGCCAGCTTGGCCGCCTGGTCCAGCGGGCTGTCGGACCTGAGCGCCCGGTCGAGGATCGGCTTGCCGTATTTGGTCTCGCCGATCTGCAGGTAGTTGGAGCGGGGCGACGCCTCGATGAAATTGCCGGCCGGATAGACCTGGAACAGCCGCGGCTTCTCGCCGGCGATCTGCCCGCCGACGATGAAGCTGCCCGTGGGATCGCCAAAGGGTCTGACGAACGCACCGTCGCGGGCGACCACCTCGCGCAACGTGTCGCCAACGGCCCGCGCCGCTTCATACAGGCTGCCCACGGCGTGCGGGTCGCGCGCGCCATCCTTGCCGGCGGTTTCGCGCAACTGGGTCGTCACCGATTGCGTGGTGGCCAGGTTGCCGGCCGACAGGATGGCGATGACCCGTTCGCCCGGCACGGCGAATATCTCGAGCTTGCAGACGCTGGTGATATCGTCGATGCCGGCGTTCGACCGGGAATCCGCAGCCAGCACCAGTCCGGCCGGCAGCAGGATCCCGAGGCAATAGGTCATGTCGGCCCTTCGTTTCTCCAGAGCACGGCGATCAGAGCGGCACCAGGTCTCCGTTCGGCAGTCCGCTCTCGCCCAGCACTTCCTTAGCCGCCTTTCGGAAGGCGGGGAAGTCACCGATCACCACCATCCAGGTAAACACGCGCGGCACGCCGTCGATGACGCGCTCATAGGGCGAGAAACCCAGCGGCATCACGGCGAAGTCGCCGGTCGCGTGATTGGGCAGGTTGCGAGCGCAGAACGCCTGGAATTTCTCGTAGTCCTCCAGGCGAACCAGCTCGAAATAGGGCACGGCGTCCTTGCGCGCCTTGTTCACCCGGCGCAGCACCTGGGTCGGGAACAGCCCGGCGGTCCAGCGCGGGTTGATCTCGGTGATCAGCACCTCGCCGTCCTTGCCGATGAAATAGTCGATGCCCAGGCAGTCGCCGGTCTTGGTGCCGAAGCCGAACTTGCGGGCATAGGCGCCGATCTTCAGCAGCTCGGCCTTCTGCGAGTCGCTGATGGGCGGATCGGCATAGATGAAATTGCCGATCCACAGCCCGTCGGTCACCAGGATGCGCCGGACGTTGTCGAGCGTCACCGAATCCTCGGTGATCAGCAGGTCGGCGGTCCACTCCTCGTAGTTCTCCAGCTGCAGCCGCTGCTGCACCAGCACCGGATCGGTCGGCCGGTAATCCTTCAGGTACTCGTCGGCCTCGGTCGTGTCGCCGACCGCCTTCACGCTGCGCGCGCCGGGCTGGCCGGTCATCTTCAGGATGATCCGGTTCTCGTGCTTGGCGAAGAAGTCCTCGACCCGATTGTTCCCCTTCAGCGGCTGCTGGGCGATGATGGTCTCGGGCGTGGGAATGCCGAACAGCGGCGCGTTCTCGGCGAAGTGGAACTTGGAGTTCAGCTTCAGCATGCGCTCGATGGCGCGGTCGTCCTTGTGCAGCACCTGGTTCGACCGGCTCATCATCAGCAGGGTCAGCAGGTCGACGTCGGGCAGCATGGTCGCGATGGTTTCGTAGTAGGTCTCGACCGGCGCGTAGAGCAGATGGTCGAGCGGCACCATCTCGGCGCCGGCCTTGGCTGCCATGGCGTGCTGGTTGCGCAGGAAGCCGTCCCACGGCGCCCGCGAGAACGCGTCGAACAGCGCCACGTAGTCGGCCGGTTTGCTGATCGACAGCAGCGCCGACTGCAACATGGCCAGAAGCTGGTTCTGCTCGTAGTGGTCGGCCTTCTGCTTCTCGGTCAGCTCGTCCATGTTGAAATGCAGCGGCAGGTCGTCCGCCGCCATGGCGTAGAGCGTCGGCAAGGGCCGGTCGGGGAAGAACGAGCCGACCTTCATGGCGCGCACCGCGCGCGGCGACAGGCCGAATCCGAAGGCGCTCCGCGCCGTGCGAGCCGTGACATTGGTTCCTCCCCAGGACTGAGTTTCGCCGCGATCATTCCCGCTCGGCCGCGCCGTTGCAAAGGGAATCCGACACCGCCGATGGTTAATTTCGGCGGTGATGATTGATTTGTCGCAATGCTCGGGTTAGACGCTCTAGGGGATGATTGAATGCGGTCGGTACGACCGGGCTGCTCACATGCAGGAGAAGATGGCCATGAACATCGAAACGAAGACGCAAGCGCGGACCCCGACCAAGGAAGAGATGATCGCCCGCGCCGAGGCCATGCTGCCGGCGCTGCGCGAGCGCGCCGCCGAGGCCGAGAAGAATCGCCGCCTGCCCGACGAGACCGTGGCCGAGTTCCGCGCCGCCGGCTTCCCGAAAATCTTGCAGCCGAAGCGGTTCGGCGGCTACGAACTGGCGCCCGACACTGCCGTCGAGGTGATCCGCACGATTTCCAGCGCCTGCGGCTCCAGCGGCTGGGTGACGAATCTGTTCGTCATCCACACCTGGCAGGCCAGCCTGTTCCCCATGGAGGCGCAGCTGGAATACTGGGACGGCAGCGACGACAAGCTGTGTTCCACCGCGTCCTTCGCCATGAACAGCAAGATGGAAGAGGTCGACGGCGGCGTTCGCCTGACCGGCCGCTGGAAGTTCTCCTCCGGCTGCGACTTCGCCGACTGGTTCATCATCATGAAGCCCAGCGCCACGTGCTTCGACTGGATGCTGATCCCGCGCAAGGACATCACCTTCATCGACGACTGGCTGGTTTCGGGCCTCAGCGGTACCGGCTCCAAGGATATTGTCCTCGACAACGTGTTCGTGCCGGCGCACCGCCGCGTGTCGATCATGGACCTGGCCACCGGCAACAGCCCGGGCATGAAGGAGCTGGGCATTCCCATGGGCCGCCTGCCGTTCGGCTGGCCGGCGATCTGGGGCATTCCGGCGGCGCTGATCGGCATGGCCGAGGGCATGGCCGCCGCCGTGCAGAAGACCCTGGTCGGCAAGAAGGCGCTGTTCACCGGCGAAGTGCAGGTCGAGCGGGTCGCCAACCAGATGAAGCTGACCGAGTGCCTGACCGACATCCACGCCGCCACCCTGATCATGCGCCATCGCATGGCCGAGCTGAACAAGTGGGCCGAGGCCGGCGGCGCGCCGAACCCGGCGCTCGACGCCTATCTCTCGCACCGCGACGCCGCCTATGTCGCGCGCCTGATCGGCCAGGTCGCCTACAAGCTGACCCTGATGGCCGGCGCCACGTCGGTCTATCTCGCCAACCCGATCCAGCGCTTCCAGCGCGACATCAACGTGGGCGTGACCCACGTCTCGCTGGTGTGGGAAGAGGCGGCCGAGAACTACGGCCGCGCACTGTGGGAACTGGGGCCGAAGCCGCGGGGGTAGGAAAAGGCCCTACGTCGTCCCAGGTGACTAAGGGTGTGCCGGGTCAGACCGGCACCGTCCCGCTGAACAGTTCCACCTGCGACACCTGCCGGTGGTCGACGGTCAGCGCGCGCCGGCTGAAGCGCCATTCCCCGTCATGCCGGCGGTACTGGTCCTGGTAACGGATGACCACATCGTGGCACAGGCTGAACGGCATGCTGCCGGGCGTGTTGTGGTAGTCGGTGTAGATGTGCTTGGCGATGCAGTAGACCTCGCCGGTCGCCAGGTCGCCTTCCAGCTCGATCACCTGGGTCAGCACGCCGTGCCAGGTCGTCGCATAGCGCCTGAGCTGGCGCTCCGGGATGCCTTCGATCACGTCGAGGCCGATCTCCATGCCGTCGCCGACGCGCAGCACGCCGTCCGGCGTGAACAGGCCGGCCCAGGCCTTGCCGTCGCCCCGGTCGACGAACCGGGCGTAGCGGTGCGACAGCTTCTGGATCTCCCACTCGTCGCGCATCTGCTCGAAGGTCATCGGTGTCTCCCCGGTTCCGGTTCGGGGCGAGTGTAGCGAATTTCCCGGGGTGAGGGACCGGCTGGCATGCGGCAGGAAACAGGTCTAACGTTGAAGGCAGTCATGAAAGGGGAGAGCCATGCCTCTAGCTGCCAGGCAAGACGACCACCGCCCTCACAAGGTCTGGGCCGATGCCGACGGCATCGTCCACAAATGCGAGTGGCTTAAGATCGGCGACCGAAAGGTTCCCGTCGCCGTCACCCTCTGTGGCCAGCAACCGCCGGCGCTCGCCACCGAGCCTCATGACTGGCCAGTCACCTGCGACGCCTGCAACCGCGAGATCGAGGACAGGCACGCAAGGCTGGTGCAGGTTTAGGGCAAGGGACTGAGTGGTGGCGGCGGCCCGTCTTCGCTACCGCTTCGCGGCAGCTACGCCGGGCACTACTTCGGCCTAACGGTTTCCCGTGGCTGCGCCACGCGAAGCCCGTAAGGGCGAAGCGTGGTGGGCGAAGAGGGACTCGAACCCCCGACATCCACGATGTGAACGTGGGTGTTTGCCTTTCCCCGCCAATCCGCGTCGTTCCAATGATGCCCAGAAAGCCTTGGATGGCGCGGCATTGTCCAGCCTTAACGTTCCGGTACATTCCTGTGGTTTCCGCCCGGATGATTGCTATATGATTGCTGGTAAGCATCGAGGCGACCATGCAGGGCAAGATTTCCAAGCGGGCGATAGACGCCATCAAGGCCGGCGGGGCCGACGTTTTCCTTTGGGATGACGAACTGCCGGGCTTCGGCCTGAAGGTGACCCCCACCGGGCGCAAGGTCTACGTCCTGCAAGCCCGCATCGCAAACCGTGTTCGCCGTTTCACCATAGGAAAGCACGGCGCGCCATGGACACCGGATAGCGCACGCTTGGAAGCAAAGCGCCTGATCGGTCTGATTGCGACCGGCGCGGACCCTACAACCGAGAAGGCGGCGCTAAAGCGCGATATCACCATATCGGCGCTCTGCGACCTGTACCTAGAGGAGGGCGGCAAGACAAAGAAGCCCCGCACCCTCGGACTGGAACGCAGTCTGATTGAACGGCACATTAAGAAGTTGATCGGCCATAGCAGTGTTCTATCCCTGACCCAGCGTGACGTTGAACGCCTGCTGGCCAACATCGCCGCAGGGAAGTCGGCCGCCGATATCAAGACCAAGAAGCGCGGCAGGGCCATCGTTCGTGGTGGCAAGGGCATCGCGAACCGAACCATCGAACTGCTGGCCTCCATAATGACGTTTGCGATCGCGCGCCATGTTCGTGCAGATAACCCGGTGCGAGGCGTGCGGAAATTCAAACTACAGCCACGCCAGCGGTTTCTTACGTCCGACGAGATGGCTACGCTCGGCACGAAACTGATGGAGGCCGAGGCCGTAGAAGATCCATATGCACTTGCGGCTATCCGTTTCCTGCTGTTCACCGGCTGCCGCAAGAGCGAGGCCCTGACCCTGCAATGGGCATGGGTGGACCTGGAACGCGCCGTGATTAACCTGCCGGATTCCAAGACGGGTGCAAAGCCGGTCCTGTTGACCGCCCCAGCCCTCGACCTCCTCTCCAATCTGCCGCGCATCAAGGACAACCCGTATGTCTTTGCCGGGCGCGGCCCCGTGACCCATTTCGTTGGCTTGCACAGGGTATGGGGACGGATCAGGCAAGCCGCCGGCATCCCGGAGGTCCGCATCCACGATCTGCGCCATTCGTTCGCAAGCGTGGGCGCCGGGCGCGGGGATAGCCTGTATGTCGTCGGTAAACTACTTGGCCACACCCAGGCGCGCACCACGCAGCGATATGCCCATCTGGCTGACACACCCCTGCGGATCGCAGGAGATGCAATCGCAAACCAGATTGACGCCGCAATGCGAGGGAAATCCGCACAGGTCGTCCCCCTGAAGAAGACGCGCCACAAGGTCCGTAACTAACAGTCGTTCTGGCGTTCTGAATCAAATCCTTGTGTTTCCCGGCGTTCCGGGGTACGTATATGGGGTCCCGCGTCGAAAGATGCTTCGGTTGGTCTAACCGCAAGGACCCGTCACAGAGACGTTAATCTGGAACCGTCCCCCCATCACTCGGGCCACTGAGTGGAGACGTTAACCGGGCTCGCTCTCGGCTTTGAGCGCAAGAAAGGCCAGCATCGCAAGATGCTCTCGCAGATGCCCAGCGTCAGGGCACGCGCACCAGCGTCACGGTAACCCCCATAAACATTTCTACGAGAGCACCCCCATGTCCAAGACAGCCAGCGGTGCGTCTGCGCCCGCATCCCTTCACAACGAAGGCTTTCATCCCGAAAGCCAGACCGGCACTGCCAAGCGCTATCTGCGCCCCAAGGCGGCGGGCGACCGCACAAACCTATCGCCTAGCACCCTCGCAAAGATGAGAATGAGAGGCGACGGACCGCCTTATTCAAAGGCTGGCCCTCGGCTTGTCATTTACGACATCGAGGACCTCGACCAGTGGCTTGAGAGCCGTAAGCGACTCAGCACCAGCGAGGCCGCCTAACTCCCAGATATGACGAACCCCGACCGCTCACCACAAGCGCCGGGGTTCTGGATTTCCACGAGATGGAAAGCATTCCTAATGACCAGTATCCTATATCAGGCCGCCCAGCGCGGCAAGAATACCTGCGCACCCAATCCTGAACGGACCACCATCCAGCAGGCCGGACTTGGCTTGATGCAAGGGGAAGGGGGCGAACTATGACCCCCGATGACCTTGCGACGGAGATGGACGCCGCCTGCCTGGGCTTGCCAGTGGTAGACGCCCGGATAGCCTTAGTGCGCCGTGGAGTGCCCCTGGAGACTCTCAGAGGGCCTTGGGCTGTTGGATATACCCGCATCGAGACGGACGGCAACACCTACCAGCCGTGCCCTAGTGGGCGACCAGCCTTCATCATCCCCGAGCCGATCCGCGCCAACGATGATTGGGCTGATCCTGACTGGCAGATACTCGATCTCGTTGCGGTGACGCCGACCGCGCCGGCCGAGATTTACACCCGCAGGGGCCTGGCCTGGGCGCTGGGCGCGTACAACGCTCGGTATGCCGTCTACAGCGGCGAACCTCTGACGGTCCATCGAACCCCGTTCGCATGGCTAAGGGCAAACCGTCAGGGCATCGCCATCGTGGACGCTTCCGAGATGTCACTTCACCTGTCGTGGTGCAGCGCAGTCATTGGCGCCGACGTGATGCACGCCCGTCAACTCCGCTCCCAACTTCTCCCCCCTGAAATCCCGGTTCCGCAAGTGTTGGTGCCGAACCACCCGGAGATGCACGCCCATGCATGATGACTTCCGCCGTGTCGATGAGTTCGACCTTCCGCAAAGGCAGCCGCTTTATCGGGAATCGGAGCCTGAACGCCCGTTCCCTACCGGACACATGGGCGCGATCGTTGACGGCATGATTACCGCCGTCACCGAGCGAACCCGCGCACCTGTCGCCATCGTCGGACAAAGCGTCATGGCCGCCATGTCCATGGCTGTGCAAGGACACGCTGATATTGTTCTGCCGACTGGCCAGCGCCGGCCGGTGTCGTCGTTCTTCGTGACAGTCGCGGAGACTGGCGAGCGGAAATCCGCTGTCGACTCCTACGCATTGAAGGCCGTCCGGGATTACGAGGATGAACTGCGAGCGGCCTATGAAGAGGACTACCGGCGATACAAGGACCGGCTTGCCGCCTACGAGAAAGTCCGCGACCAGATTGAGAAGAACAGAAAGCTTGGACAGGACGAGACAGTAAAGGAACTCCAGGCCCTTGGCGCTCCACCCGCACCGCCGTTGCTGCCGTACCTGATCGCCTCCGAACCGACCTTTGAGGGTTTGACTGGAAGGCAGATGCGGGACGGCCATGCCAGCTTGGCCGTTTTCAGCGCCGAGGGAGGGCAGTTCATCGGTGGCGTGGCAATGAGTGCCGACAATCGGCTTAAGACCGCTGCCGGCCTCTCTGGCCTATGGGATGGCGATCCAGTGCGCCGGGTCCGATCTGGCGAGGGCGTGAGCATCCTCTACGGCCGGCGACTGGCCTTTCATCTGATGGTGCAACCCGGTGTTGCCTCGCAAGTGTTCTCTGATCCGGTGCTGAAGGATCAAGGCTTGCTTTCCCGGCTGATGGTGGTAGCGCCAGCGCCGACCGCCGGCACAAGAGAATGGCGGGACGTAGACCCATCTACCGGGCCGATGCTGGACAGGTTCAACGCCAGAATGCGGCATATCCTGCGCTCCCCGATGCCTCTGGTAGAGGGGAGCAGGAACGAACTGCAACCGCGCCTGTTGCCGATGGATGACCGGGCATCTGGTCTTTGGATAGCCTACTACAACGCCGTAGAAGGCCGTATCGGCGAGGGCGGAGCCTATAAGAGCATCAAGGGGCTTGGCAATAAGTTGCCCGAGCATGCTGCACGGCTGGCGGCCATATTGGCGCTGTTCGACAACCTCGACGCCGAAAGCCTTTCAGGTGACTGGATGGCGGCAGGGATCGAGATGACCGAACACTACGCCAGCGAGGCGCTGCGGATGATCGACATAGGATCCACCAATGCCGACCTGTTGCTGGCCGAGAAGGTGAGCCAGTGGGCCGACAAGCGCGGAACCCCATGGCGCCTCCATGAACTCTACCAGAAAGGCCCGCCCGCCGTCCGGGACGCCGCCACGGCCCGGCGCATCATCGCCATTCTGAAGGACCACAAACATCTCCTAGAGGATGATAGCGGGTTCATATCGAACCCCGGAACCGGAAGCGTCAGGCGCAGATACGTGATGGATATCCGCGACCGGATGCCATCCCCGGCGGGAGGCTGACATGAACGCGGTATTCGACCCATGGGCGGAACTGAAAAATCTAGAATCGCCCCTGACCGCTGCTAAAACTGCTAAAACAGCTAAAACAGCATCGCCCCCCAAGACATCCCAGGAGCATGGCGAGACGGCCTAGCCGTCCTGAAAGCGATGCCCTGCCCGAACGGGATCGCACCAGTCCGTTGGCGTCGAGCGGTGCAGGACGTTGCCGACTTCATGGCGATGTGGGGCGAAGCGGCCCGCCATCTCGATTGGTCGGACCTCATGTTGTTTGGGGTCGATGCCCATGCACCGGAGCAACGCCTGGACAACGCTGGCGTCTGCTGGCTGCTGGACGGCCGGAGCGTCGTAGCGGTCACCGAGGACCGCATAGCGGTGCGATCCCACCGGGGCGCTCTCTCGAACGTCTACAGGCACCCAGCACCATCCGGTGTGCTGCTCTGGGAGACTGGGAGATGACGCGGTCAAAAGGCCGCCCTCTGCCGGCCACCCCGCCAACGGTAGCGCGCCCTGTGCAGCTGGTGCGGGTTGCGGAACCGGGCGCGCGGGAATGAAACCAAGGTTAAGCCTATCAGAGCGAGCAATTGATTTTCGGCTGTCTCAAGTTCAGATTTAGCTTTTGAAGGTGGAGGGACATGATGATTCTGCGACCGGTATTTATCGCAATAGCGCTATCGCAATTCTTGGTGTCGGAGGTTGCTCAAGCAAAGGTGATGATTTTTGGAGGGCGCGATCACGATCAATATCTAGGTTGTCTCATTTGTAATGAATTTTCTTCGGACTCAATTTGTAATGGTTTTGGGCGATACGGCAATGAGTTTGGGTCAAAGGGAATGTTCAATGAGTTTTCGGGCTTCGGTAACGAATTTTCGACAAATAGTCCTTGGAATAACTTTTCAACATCTCAGGCAGTTCCAATTCTCGTCGATGAAAATGGTAATTTCTTTGGATACTTCACCATTAATTCGTCTCGGAATGACGCCGTAAATTTTTCCGGTGACTTAAAGAATATGTACGATATACATGACGGAGATCTTGAGGAAATCCGAAAATCACTTTGTAAATACTTCGGTTATAGCGGGTAATAGGTGTATTTCTGGCTTCACATTGCGGCAACTATGTTGGATCGCCGAAGCACTCTGCCGAAAAGCCGGCGGAATAAATCAATCGAGGTTTCATGACAACTTCAGTGAGCGGGCGTTTTGAGCCAACCGTGAGCAAAAAGATTTTACGGGTGACGGCGATCTCACTCAACCACATCGTATTCGCCCTCAATCACATCCATCGCCTCAAGCCTGGAAATAGCCGCGTCAATGGACAGGCTGACATTCATATCCACCTGTTCCTTGAACGCCTGCACTGATACGTGCTTCCCAATCATCTCCAGCCGCTTGATACGGTCGGATAGCCTGATCTTGGTAACGCGGCCCGCCTCATCAACGTCAATCCCGCTGACAAGCCCCTTACGCCAGATTGCCGGCCACTCAGTGACTGGTCTAACCGTGCCATCGTGGCCATACAGATCAGCCACGTCAGCTTCAGCCTCCTCAGCAAGGCGGTCCAGCAGCCAAGCAGCGTCTACCGTAGCCTTCTCGGCGATGCGAGATTGCAGTTCGGCAACGCGCTTCTGGACGCATTGCTTTGCTTTAAGCGTGGCCGCGTTCCCA
>CALQFM020000031.1 GCA_943329845.2 Candidatus Kuenenia stuttgartensis
AGAAGTCCGAGACGATGAAGCCGCGCACGGTCAGCCGCTTGACCACGAACATGCCGGGCACGCCGCGGGGACCATGGGCGGGCGGCGTGCCGTCATAGGCGGAGACCGCGCCGCAGCAGGCGATGCGGCCCATCAGGTTCATCTGGAACAGCACCGCCTCGAAGATGTCGCCGCCCACATTGTCGAAATAAACGTCGATGCCGTCGGGGCAGGCGGCCTTCAGGCTCTTGTAGACCGGGCCGGCCTTGTAGTTCACCGCGGCGTCGAAACCCAGCTCGTCGGTCAGCCAGCGGCACTTCTCGTCCGAGCCGGCGATGCCGACGACCCGGCAGCCGACGATCTTCGCGATCTGCCCGACGATGTTGCCCACCGCGCCGGCCGCCGCTGACACCACGACGGTTTCGCCGGGCTTGGGCTGGCCGACGTCGAGCAGGCCGAAATAGGCGGTCAGGCCGGTGATGCCATAGACGCTCAGCAGATGCGGCAGCGGCTCCAGATGGGGCTGTTTAATCAAATTCCTTCCGGGCCTTACGGCATATTTCTGCCAGCCGCAGTCACCAGATGCCAGGTCGCCCGGCTTGAAATCGGGGTGCCGCGATTCGACCACTTCGGCGAGCGCGCCGCCCGCCATCACCGTGCCTTCCTCGATGGCGTCGCGGTAAGTGGCGCCCTGCATCCACGCCCGGTTGGCGGCGTCGAGCGAAATGTACTTCGCCTTCAGCAGCACCTCGCCGTCGCCCGGCGTGGGGACCTCGCCCGTGCGCAGATGGAAGCAGTCCGCGGTCAACGGGCCGCTCGGGATGCGCGCGAGCATGAACTGGCGGTTGGTCATGGCGGTCCCTTCAGATGGTGGGCAGCTTGTAGTCCCTGAACCGCTCGCGCAGCGCCGTCTTCTGCACCTTGCCGGTGGCGGTGTGCGGCAATTCCTCGACGAACACCACGTCGTCGGGCAGCCACCATTTGGCGACATGGCCGCTCAGGTAATCGATCAGCGCCCGCTTGTCGGGCGGGGCGCCCTTCGGCACCACCACCAGCAGCGGCCGTTCGTCCCATTTCGGGTGATAGGCACCGATCACCGCGGCTTCCGCGACGCCGGGGAACCCCATGGCGGCGTTTTCCAGCTCGATGGAGCTGATCCATTCCCCGCCCGACTTGATGACGTCCTTGGCCCGGTCGGTGATCTGCATGTAGCCGCGCGCATCGATGGTCGCCACGTCGCCGGTGTTGAACCAGCCCTCGGCGTCGATCGGGCTGTCGTCGCGCTTGAAATAGCCTGAGGTCACCCACGGCCCGCGCACTTGCAGATTGCCGAATGTCTTGCCGTCGCGGGGCAGCACCGTCCCCTCGTCGTCGACGATGCGCATCTGCACGCCGAATGCGCCGCGGCCCTGCTTGACCAGCACGTCGAGCTTCTTCTCCTCGGGCCAGTCGAGCATGTCGCGTTTCAGGGTGGCGAAGGTGCCCATCGGGCTCATCTCGGTCATGCCCCAGCCCTGGCGCACCTGGATGCCCAGCTTGTGGAACCGCTCGATCATGCTGCGGGGCGGGGCGGTGCCGCCGACGCACACCCGGTTGAGCATGCCGATGCCCTTGTCCGAATTCTCTACCTGGTTGAGGAAATCGAGCCAGATCGTTGGAACGGCAGCAGAATGTGTCACGCCTTCCTTGAGCATCAGCGCATGGATGGTGGCGCCGCTGACGTCGCGTCCCGGCAGCACCAGCTTGGCGCCAACCGCCGCCGCGCAATAGGGAATGCCCCAGGAATTGGCGTGGAACATGGGCGCCACGGGCAGAATCACGTCCCAGGCGCTGAACGCATGGACGTCGGGCAGGGATGCCGCATAGGTGTGGATCACGGTCGACCGGTGTGCGTAGAGCACGCCCTTGGGATCGCCTGTCGTGCCCGACGTGTAGCAGAGCGACGACGCGGTATTCTCGTCGAACTGGGGCCAGGCGAGATCATCGTCCTCGGCGGCCAGTAGGTCCTCGTAGCACAGCACATTGGGCAGCGAGGTTCGCGGCATGTGGGCGGCGTCGGTCAGGATGATCACCGCCTCCACCGACGGCATCCGGCCTATCAGCCGCTCCACCAGCTCGACGAAGGTCAGGTCGACGAACAGGAACCGGTCCTCGGCATGATTGGCGATATAGGTGATCTGGTCGTCGAACAGCCGCGGGTTGATGGTGTGGCACACCGCGCCGATGCCCGGGATGGCATAGAACAGTTCGAAGTGGCGCCAGGTGTTCCAGGCCAGCGTACCGACCCTGTCGCCTGTCTCGACACCAAGTCTTTTCAGTGCCTTGGCGAGCTTTCTTGTCCGGTTGGCGCAGTCCGCGTAGGTGTAGCGGTGCTCGCCGCCCTCGATGGCGCACGAGACGATCTCCGTCTCGCCGTGGTTGAGCTCGGCGTGCTCGAGCAGCGACGAGATCAGCAGCGGGCGCTGCTGCATCAATCCGAGCATGCGGCGCTACTCCGCGGCCTTGAGACCGGCGTGGCCGGCCTCTGCAAGCCCGGCGGCTTCGAGCGCCAAAGCCTTGGCCCGCTTCATGTTGTAGTGGTTGCGGGTGACGATGCGCTGGGCATAGAGGCCGCCGCCGGCCTGGATGGTCGACACCGCCTTGTAGCCGCCATAGGAATCCGCCGTCAGGTCGCGGATGGCGTGGAACAGCTTCGCGCGGTAGATGCCGTCGACCGACTGCTTGGTGCCGAGATATTTGCGCAGCAGATGGCCGGTGTCCGGATTGTCCAGGTCGCTCATGGACGGGACGGTCAAGATCGAACCGCCGCCGATGTCGTGCAGGTGGCGCACCATCAGGCTGTAATTGGCCGCGCCGTGATACTTGCCGGCATTGGTGAACAGTTCGTTGGGGAAGGCCGCCCCTTCCGAAGTGACCTCGCTGTGGGCGATGGCTGCTTCGAGGCACGCCCGGATCAGGGTCGCGTTGATGATCATCTCGGAGATCTTCTCCTTGATGTGGCCGACCTTCTCCAGTCCGTTCGCTTCGGCGATCAATTGAGCAAGGCCGACCAGCAGGTCGGCGCCGTCGACCAGCGAGGCAAGGCCGCCGAGGCGTTCCCACAATCCCAGGGAATGCGCGAAGACCGCCGCATAAGCGGTTTCACCATCGAGGAAAATGCGCTCGTTGGGCACGAACACATTGTCGAAGATCACGAAGCCCTCGGGGACGATGCGGTTGCTGGAGACGGGGAAGTCGCGCGGGTCGCGGTTGCGCGGCGCGGGCATGGTATTGACGATCTTCACGCCTGGCGCGTTGGCCGGCACCGCACAGGCGATAGCGTAATCCTCTTCGCCTTCATGCATCGCCTTGGTGGGGATCACCAGCAGCTCGTGGCTGGTCGAGGCGCAGGAAATATGCAGCTTGGCGCCGCGGATGACGACGCCGTCCGGCCGCCGCTCGACCACATGCAGATAGGCGTCCGGATCATCCTGCTGGCCGGGCTTGCGCGAACGGTCGCCCTTGGCGTCGGTGATGCACTCGGTGATGCGCAGGTCGTTGTCCTGGACGTGCTTCACGAACCAGTTGATGGCATCGACCGCCTGTGGCCGCGCCGTCTTGACCCGGTCGGCGGCGGTCAGCAGGGTCATGATCGAGGCGTAGGTGACATGGGTGAGCAGGTCGACCTCGTGGTGCTGCTCGACCTTGCTGCGCAACTCGTCGGCCGATCCGGGCACGGTCATGTAGTCGCTTACGGCGCCGGGCTCGGGCTTGTAGAAGCGGTCGTAATCCGCAGCCACGTCCTCGATCGATTTTGCGAACAGGGGATGGGCCATGAGATCGTCGATCCGTTCGCCCTCGAAATAGGTCGCGCGCCCGTCGTGCAGCGACGCCTTGTACTGCTCGCCCGTCATCATGGCTCAGGTCTCCCGTTTCCCCGCATGAGCGGTGAACGGTGGCAGGACTTCAGGCGGCTGTCCAGCGGCGCCATCCTTTGCTAGCTTCCCGTGGGGTTCGGAAAAGAGGTAACAGGATGCCCAAGCTGTTCTGGATCGGCGTCGCGATCCTGGTGCTCGGCACCGGGCCGCTCGTCGGGGTCATGCTCGGCGCGATGCTGGGGCTGACCGACGACCCGAATTCCAATCCGGTCGGCTTCGGCCTCCTGGCGGGCATCACCTTCTGGCCGGGCATCGCCATGACGGCGATCGGCATCCTGCAGGCGGTGAGGCGCGGCGCCGGCAAGTGACGGCTTTCGAGTCGATCATGCGTATTGGTTGCAGCGCAACAGCATGAAATCTACTATATAGACCACACGAAACGGCCCAGCCGGGCGTCGGAAGCGGCGGGCTCACCAGGAAACGTCCCGGGAGAAGCGGACGCATGAAGATACTTCTGGCGCAACCCCGCGGCTTCTGTGCCGGTGTGGAGCGCGCAATCGATATCGTCGAACGGGCCCTGATCAAATACGGCCCGCCAGTCTATGTCCGTCACGAGATCGTCCACAACAAGCGGGTTGTCGAGGACCTGCGCGCCAAGGGCGCCGTCTTCGTCGACGAGCTCGACGAGGTGCCGGCCGGCGCCATCACCATCTTCTCCGCCCACGGCGTCGCCAAGGTGGTGCAGAAGGATGCGGACGACCGCGGCCTCGAGGTGATCGACGCCACCTGTCCGCTGGTCGCCAAGGTGCATATGGAAGGCCAGCGCTATGCCGGCAACGGCCATGAGGTCATCCTGATCGGCCATCACGGCCATCCGGAAGTCATCGGCACGCTGGGGCAGATCGACGGGCCTGCGCACCTGGTGGGCAGCGTGACCGAGGTCAGCCAACTCGATGTCGCGGATCCGACAAAGCTCGCCTATGTCACGCAGACGACGCTGTCCGTGGACGACACCCGCGACATCATCGCCGCCCTGAAGCAGCGCTATCCCGCGATCAAGGGGCCGGACGTGCGCGACATCTGTTACGCCACCCAGAACCGCCAGGAAGCGGTGCGCCACCTGGTCGATCGCTGCGACGTGCTGCTGGTCGTCGGCGCGCAGAACAGCTCCAATTCCAACCGGCTGCGCGAGATCGGCGCCGAGATGAACATTCCGTCCTACCTGATCGACGACGCGACCTGCCTCGATCCGGCGTGGCTGGAAGGCAAGGCCGTGATCGGCATCACCGCCGGCGCTTCGGCGCCGGAGGAGCTGGTCAGGGAACTGATTGCGCGTCTTCGCGAACTGGGGGCGGAAGGCGTGGAGATGCTCGACGGACTGATCGAGAACGTGCAGTTCAAGCTGCCGTCGCAGGTCCGCAATGTACAGCGGCCGGCCGCCTGAAAGCGGACCGACCGAAGACCTTTTGAAAGGATAAAGCCTTGGCTGTCCCTCTGATCCAGCAAGTGCGTGTTGCCAGCTACATCATGAAGCAGAAGCTGAAGGGCAATAAGCGCTATCCGCTGGTGCTGATGCTCGAGCCGTTGTTCCGCTGCAACCTGGCGTGCTCCGGCTGCGGCAAGATCGACTATCCCGACGCGATCCTGAACAAGCGCCTGTCGGTCGAGGAATGCCTGCAGGCCGTCGACGAGTGCGGCGCGCCCATGGTGTCGATTCCGGGCGGCGAGCCGCTGCTCCACAAGGAGATCGACAAGATCGTCGAGGGCATCATCGCCCGCAAGAAGTTCGTCTATCTGTGCACCAATGCGCTGCTGCTCAAGAAGAAGATGGACCTGTTCACGCCGTCGCCCTACCTGACCTTCTCGGTTCACCTGGACGGCCTGAAGGAGGAGCACGACAAGTCCGTGTCCCAGGAAGGCGTGTTCGAGCGCGCCGTCGAGGCGATCCAGCAGGCGGTGAAGCGCGGCTTCCGCGTCACCGTCAACTGCACCCTGTTCAATAACGCCGAGCCCGAGCGTGTCGCCGACTTCTTCGACTACGTGAAGACGCTGGGCGTCGAGGGCGTGACCGTCTCGCCGGGCTATGCCTATGAGCGCGCACCGACGCAGGATCACTTCCTGAACCGCCTCGACACCAAGGAGCTGTTCCGCAAGGTGTTCCGTCTCGGCGACAAGCGCGGCAGCAACTGGGTGTTCAACCAGTCCACCCTGTACCTGGACTTCCTGGCCGGCAACCAGACCTACGAATGCACGCCCTGGGGCAGCCCGGCGCGCAACGTGTTTGGCTGGCAGAAGCCGTGCTACCTGGTCGGCGAGGGCTATACCTCGACCTTCAAGGAGCTGATGGAAACCACCGATTGGGACACCTACGGCACCGGTAAGTATGAGAAGTGCGCCAACTGCATGGTCCATTGCGGCTACGAGCCGACGGCCGTCACCGACACGGTGTCGAACCCGCTGAAGGCGCTGAAGGTGTTCATGAAGGGCGTCTCGACCGAAGCGCCGATGGCGCCGGATATTCCGCTGCACAACCAGCGTCCGGCGACCTACGTGTTCGAGAAGCAGGTCACCAACTTCATGCACGACATACATGAAGAAAAGCCGCGGAACCCCGAGAAGAGCAAGGTTGCGTAACGTCTTGCGCGCCGCGCCAAACCTACAGGAAGAAGTGGCGCGGCGTTCCCAGAAGGGCGAGGTTGCGCAGGGTCCTGCGCGCCGCGCCGGTCTGAAGGCCTAGCCGGACCATATCCGCCAGTTCCCATGGGTGGAGCGCCAGGGCCGTCAGCGCCCGCGCGGTGCTGACGCTGCCATCCGCGTTCGTGGCTTCCAGCGCCGATGACGGCAGCATGCGGGTGGCGCCATCGGCCACAACGCGCAGGGTCAGGAAGGGCGCACCCCGGTCGCGCGCGATTTCGCCCACGCCGAAGCTTTCCATGTCCACGCCCAGCGCCTTGGTCTGGATATGCAGCGACCGTTTGTCACCGGGCGAAACCGCCGGCGGGTCGCTGTGCGCCAGGTTGCCGGTCTGGGTCGGAAACGCAGACTGGCCCAGCGCCTGCGTCATCCGCGCCATCCATGCCTTGTCCGTCTCGACGGTGTCGCTCCAGTTGATCACCTGGCCGGCGATCAGCAGGGTTCCCGACTTCACTCCCTCGATCAGCGCGCCCGCGATCCCGAAACTCAGCAGCGCCTCGCTGCCTTCGTCCAGTAGCCGGGTCGCGGTGCGCCTGGCCGCCATGTAGCTCGGGCCCGCGCAGGCGACGATGATGGTGTCCGGCGCGCCGGCCTTGGTCAGTTCGGCCCTGATGATGTCGGCCTCGAACTGCATGCCGGTGACGATTCCCAGCCGGGTCATGCCTTCCGTCCTTTCTGGGGCTTCCATGCCAGCCCGGCGGCGGTTCTGCCGGACCGGATCGCCCCCTCGATGGTGGCAGGCAGGCCGGTGTTCGTCCAGTCGCCCGCGAGCAGCAGGTTGGCCAGGTTGGTCACAGGGCCAGGCCGTTTGGCGACAGTCGCCGGATCCTGGGCGAAGGTGGCGCGCTTTTCCTTCACCACGCGGAATGGCGGTACCGGTCCGTGGACGCCCAGCGCGACCTGTACGTCGGCCCAGCAACGGGCGGCGATGTCAGCGGCGTCGAGCTGGGCCTCTTCTCGCGCGGCGCTGATGGTGATGGAGACGATGTCGTCGCGCACGAAGATCCACTGCGCGAAGCCGCCAACCACGCCCATCAGCTCGACGGCGCCGTCGCCCATCGGCGCCCGGGGCAGGCGGAAATGGACGTTGACGATGGGCTCGCCCGCCGCCGGCACCTGCAGGTCGGGCAGCAGCGAGGCCGCGTCCCAGGGCGGCACGGCGAGGATGATGTTGTCGCCGTCTTCCAGGGTGACCGATTCGTCGCCGATGGCGAAGCCCGTGGCCTTGCCGTTCTCCGCCGACAGCGTCTGCACCCGCTCGCCGAAGCGGATATCGACCCCGCGAGATTCCAGGATATCGATAGCCGGATCGATGAAGGACTCCGCCAGGCTGACCTTGGCGATCAGCGGCCGGCAGGCGGCCGAGCCACGCGCGAAGGTCTCCAGCAGGACCGGCTTCATCAGCACGGCGGCGGCCTGGTCAGGCTTGGCGTTGATCGCCGCGATGATCAGCGGCTCCCACAGGCCGCGGTAGAGCGCGCCCTTCGCGGGCATCACATCGGCCACCGTCTGGCGCGCGCCCGCCGCCAGCAGCTTCAGCGCAGGCAGGAAGGACAGGAACGACGAGCGCGGCACCCGGCGCCACGGCGCGAACACCCAGAACGGGATTGGCCCCCAGTTGGGCCGCACGGTCCAGCGCTTGCCGTTCGCCACGTCGATGAAGGGGAAGGCGGCGCCCTTCGGGCCGGCCATCCGGTGTCGGGTGCCGACCTCATCGAGAAATTTCATGGCGGCCTTGTTGCCGCTCATCACCAGGTGGTTGCCGTTGTCGATGACGCAGTCCAGCGCCGGGTCGTGGAACGAGCGGCAGCGTCCGCCAGCGCGCTTGGTCGCTTCGATCAGCGTCACGTACCGGCCGTTTCGCGACAGGGTAAGGGCGGCACTCAGGCCGGCAAGGCCCGCGCCGATGACGTAGGTCCGGGCCATGGGATCAGAACAGGCCGTAGCGCACGGCGATCCAGAGTTTTTCCAGCTTGGAAACGCCGTTGCGGGGGCTGTTGGGCAGGTACTTCCAGTCCTCTTCCAGCAGCCGGTCGAGGGTCTTGCGATAGACCATCATCATGATGATCGCCGGGCGCATGGCCTTGCGCGAGCATCGGGCGATGGCTTCCTCCGCCAGCCGGAATTCCTCTTCGGCCCGTATGGCCAGCGCCCTGCAGCTCTCGCGCAGCCGTGGATCGCCGATCACCACGCTGGGATCGGCCCACTCGATGCTGGCCAGCGCCAGCAATTCGCGCGGCAGGTAGAGCCGGCCCATGGCCGCGTCCTCCTCGATGTCGCGCAGGATGTTGGTCAGCTGCAGCGCCAGGCCGAGATGGTCGGCGACGGCCTGTCCCGCCGGCCCGGGCTCGCCGAAGATGCACACGCACAGGCGGCCTACCGCGCAGGCGACCCGGTCGCAATAGAGAATCAGGTCTTCCATCGACGGGGCGCGGATCGGGCCGATGCCGTCCATCTCCATGCCGTCGATCAAGGCGATGAAGTCCTTCTTCTGGAGATGGTAGGCATCGATGGCGGGCGCGATCACGCGGGTGATCGGATGGCCGGGCGAGCCTTCGTAAAGCGCCTCGATCTCGGCGCGCCACGCCTCCAGGCCGGCGCGCTTCACGTCGTCCGGGTCGTCGCCGTCGGCGATGTCGTCGACTTCCCGGGCAAAGGCGTATACGGCGAAGATGGCGTCCCGCTTCTCGGGCGGCAGGAACCGCATCGCCCAGTAGAACGACGAGCCTGCGGCCGTCACGGTTTCGCGCACCCGCGCGAAATCCGCTGCGGAAGGCAATGTATGGGATGATGTCTGTTGAGCGAGCGCCACGTCGGTACCAGGGATCAGTTGGCGCCCACCTCCCGCACGAGTTGCGGCTGGCCGAGCGCCCCCAGCACTGTCGTGACCACATCGGACCACGTCAAGCCTGCTTCGGCATATTGCTGCTCGGGCGTGCCGTGACCGACGAAGAAATCGGGCAGGGTCATGGTACGGACCTTCAGGCCCTTGTCCAGCAATCCGGCGCCGGCCATGTGCTGCAGCAAATGGGCGCTGAATCCGCCGGCGGCGCCGTCCTCGATAGTGACCAGCACCTCGTGCTCCATCGCCAGGCGGCGGATCAGCGCGGTGTCGAGCGGCTTGGCGAAGCGGGCATCGGCAACAGTCGGACGCAGGCCGTAATGGCCCAGTTCGTCGGCGGCGCGCAGGCATTCGTGCAGGCGCGTGCCTAGCGACAGCAGGGCGATGCGATTGCCCTCGCGCAGAATGCGGCCTTTGCCGATCGGCAGCACCTCGCCGCGGTCTGGCAAGGGAACGCCGACGCCTTCGCCGCGCGGGTAGCGCAGCGCCGACGGGCGGTCGTCGATGGCCAGCGAGGTGACCAGCATATGCTTCAGCTCGGCCTCGTCCGCTGGCGCCATCACCACGAAATCGGGCAGGCAGCATAGATAGGCAAGATCGTAGCTGCCGGCATGGGTGGCGCCGTCCTGGCCGACGAGGCCGGCGCGGTCCATGGCAAAGCGCACGGGCAGCCGCTGGATGGCGACGTCATGCACCACCTGGTCGTAGGCCCGCTGCAGGAAGGTGGAGTAGATCGCGACGACGGGCCTGAGGCCTTCCGTGGCGAGGCCGGCGGCGAAGGTCACCGCGTGCTGCTCGGCGATGCCGACGTCATAGGTGCGCTCCGGAAAGCGCTTGCCGAAGATATCTAGGCCGGTCCCGGACGGCATGGCGGCGGTGATCGCGACGATGGACGGATCGTGCTCGGCTTCCTCGATCAGGCCCTGCGCGAAGACGTTGGTGTAGCTGGGCGCCTTCGGCGACGACTTGGCCTGGACCAGGGTGTCCGGGTCGAACTTGGCAACCGAATGATACTTTTCCGCGTTCGGCGCGCTGAACGGATGGCCGTGGCCCTTTTCCGTGATGATGTGCAGCAGCACCGGCCCCTGTTTGTCGCTGTCGCGGATGCGGCCGAGCACGGTCACCAGCTGGTCGACGTTATGACCGTCGACCGGCCCCACATAGGTGAAGCCCAGATCCTCGAACAGGGTGCCCTTGCTCCGGGCACCGGCATAGGCCTTGGCGCGCGCCTCGGCGTCGGCGAAGTCGGCCGGAAACGCGGCTTCGAGCCGGGACTCGATGTCTGCCAGCGACAGCAGCGGGTTCTCGTCGACGACGCGGGCCAGATAGTGGCTCAGCGCGCCGACCGCCGGCGCGATCGACATCGCGTTGTCGTTAAGAACCACCAGCAGGCGGGAATTCAGCGAACCGGCATTGTTCATGGCCTCGAAGGCCATGCCGGCGCTCATGGCGCCGTCGCCGATCACCGCGATGACGCTGTTGTCGCCGTCCTTCATGTCGCGCGCGACAGCCATGCCAAGCGCGGCTGAGATGGAGGTCGAGCTGTGCGCGGCGCCGAATGGGTCGTATTCGCTCTCGCTGCGCTTGGTGAAGCCGTAGAGACCGCCTTTCTGGCGGATGGAGCGGATCCGGTCGCGGCGGCCGGTCAGGATCTTGTGCGGATAGGCCTGGTGGCTGACGTCCCAGATCACCCTGTCGGCCGGCGTATCGAACACATAGTGCAGCGCAACAGTCAGCTCGACGACACCGAGCCCTGCGCCGAAATGGCCGCCGGTTTGCGACGCTGCGTCGATGATCTCCGCCCTCAACTCGTCGGCAACCTGCCTAAGCTGGCCCGGTTCAAGAGCGCGCAGGTTATCCGGAGTGACGATCCTGTCGAGTAGCGGAGTCTTTAACGCCATTTGTCCAAGTCGTTGGTGGTCATGGTCCGTGGGATGGGACGGTTACACTGCCCCGGCCGTTTTGCATAGCGATATGCGCCACGAAACGCCTGAACCCCGCGCTGATTTCCATATATGGTAGTATATCGGCGGCCGCACGCCAACGCCTTGTCACATGCCAGCCGAATCGCGGATCAGGTGTGACCTTTTTGATACTGCCGGCCTTTCCAGTTGCCCGCAGTGCCGCGCCAGTAGTTCAGGGCCGAATCCAGCGTCATTGCGCCATAGAGCGCGGCTGTCACCGGTAACAGCAGCGTCTCGGGCGGGGTCCTGCCGTAGTCGCGCAGGGTCGGCCAATAGGCCGCGGCCATGCCGATCCAGGCCAGCAAGCCAGTGCTTCCGGCGATCATATTTTGGTGAACAGGCCATGAAAGAACCAGCAGGGGCGGCACCAGGAAGGTGAGGGCGAGGCCCGCGAGCGTGCCCGCCAGCAATACACTTGAATACCGCAACTGCGTAAAGGCGGTCCGGGCGACCATTTGCCACAGGTCGCGCAGTTTGGCCGAGACCCGCAGGCTCCGCGTGCCGTCGGCGAGACCGAGCCAGATCGCACCACCCGATTGCTTCACCGCGTTCGCCAGAGCGCAGTCGTCGATCAGGTCGCCCCGGATCGCGCCAATGCCGCCGATCCGCGCCAGTGCAGCCCGGCGCAGCAATACGCAGCCGCCCGCCGCGCCGGCGATCCTGGATTTCGGGTCGTTCACGGCGGGGAAGGGGTAAAGCATCTGAAAGAAGAAGATGAAAGCCGGGACCAGCAGCCGTTCCCAGAAATACACGCAATGGAGCCGGGCCATCAGCGACACCATGTCAAGCCGGCCGGCTTCGGCGAATCCCACCAGGTCTGCCAGCACATGCGGCTGGTGCACGATGTCGGCGTCGGAGAACCAGAAATAGTCGGCGGGCAGGGCGGCCGCGTGCCGCAGCCCGGTGTCGAGCGCCCACAGCTTGCCGCTCCAGCCGGCGGGCAGGGCGTCACCCGCGATGACATCCACATCGCCCGCGATGGCTCGGGCGATGTCGCCGGTGCCATCCGTGCTGGAATCATCGACGACGACGATGGCGAGGGCGCCCGCATAGTCCTGGCGAGCCAGCGCCTCGACACAGGCGCCAATGGACGGCGCCTCGTTGCGCGCAGGCACGATGGCGACGACCGACGGCCAGCGGCCCGGTGCGGCCCGTTTCGGCAGGCGCTGGTTGGCACGCCAGAAGCCGTGGTGGAACAGAAGCAGCCAGGCCCAGATGACGAGCGTCACGACGCCCAGCGCCGCCAGTATCATCGCTTGCGGCCCAGCAGCACGTCGAGCACGCCCGACGCGGCGCAACGCATGGCCGCCGGCTTGCTCAGCTCGACCCGGGTGGCGATCGGATCCTCGCGCACCAGCCGGAGTGTCAGCCGGTCGGCGATGCGGATGATGACCGCCGATTCGAGGGCGAGCCGCCGGTTTCTCAGCGCTCCGGGAAGCTGCCTCGCGTCACGCAGCAATGCCTCGGTGCCGGCGAGGCACTGGTCCATCACCCGGCGCAGGCCTGGCGTCGTCACCGGCCTCGACAGGTCCTCGGTGGCGGCGCCAGCCTCGCGCAGCCAGGCCTGCGGCAGGTAGACCCGGTCCATCTCGGCATAGTCGTCGGCGCAGTCCTGCAGGTGATTGATCACCTGCAGCGCGTTGCACAGCGCGTCCGACCGCATGTAGCCCGCCTTGTCTTCGCCATGCAGATCGAGCAGGTAGCGGCCCACCGGCGAGGCCGAGCGGTTGCAATAGTCGATCAGCTCGTCCCAGCTTTCGTAGCGTGTCTTGACCGCGTCCTGCTTGAACGCCGAGATCAGGTCGAGGCAATGCGTTTCGGTGACGCCGGTCTGCTGGTTGCTGCGCCGGATGGCATGGGCCTTGGCGAAGGCCGGATCGTCGGTCTCGCCGCGCACCGCCTGGGCGAATCCTTCCAGCCGGGCGAGCTTCTCGCCGGCGGGCAGGTGCGGGTTGTCGGCAACATCGTCGATGGCGCGGGCGAAGGCGTAGTAGACCGCCACGTGAGGCCGCAGCGCCTTGGGCAACAGGAACGAGCCGACGGGAAAGTTCTCGTCTGCCGCGCCCTTGCCGGATGGGGTTTCAGCCTCGTTCATGATGCCGTGATAGCAGCGGCCCGCTACGCGGTCGACTGCTACCTGTCGAGCACGTCGAGGTCTGTCTTGATATGCCTGCCGGCGAGATAGAAGTGGAACGCGGCCCAGGCATATATGAACAGGAAGGACAGCATGGTGTAGCGGAGCGATTCGTGGCCGAAACGCGCGGCCATGAAGTCGCTGACGTCGCCGATCACGTAAGGTCCCAGGCCCATCCCCACCAGGTTGGTGAAGGTGAGGAAGATGGCGACGGCGGTCGCGCGCATGCGGATCGCCACGATCTGCTGGATCAGCGCGTTGACCGGGCCCAGATAGCAGGAATAGGCGGCGCCCGGCACCGCCATGAGGGCGATGGAGATGACATAGGTGTGCACCGGGATGCCGAACACGGTGTAGATGGTGGTCGGGAGCAGCAGCACGAGCGCCGAGATCGGAATCGCCGGGATCATGGCGATAGCCGGAATCCACACGTACCAGCGCGCATCCTTCACCGCCAGCTTGTCGGCAAGCCAGCCGCCCAGCAGCGTCCCGCCCACGCCGCCGGCCACCAGCGACGGCCCCAGCCACAGGCCTATCTGACCCGAGGTCAGGCCATGCGAGCGCTCGTAGAACGCCGGAATCCAGGTCTGCGAGCCATAGCCGCCGAACACGATCAGCGAGGTGCCGATGGTGAGATGCACAAGCGTCCGCCGTTTCATCAGGAACGCCAGGGTTTCCCAGAAGGTGGGCAGCGAGCCCTTGCCGGCAGGCTCTGCCTTGTCCGACATGCCGCGGGGCGGCTCGCGCAGGGTCTTCTGCAATAGCGCGGCGACCAGCAGGCCGGGCACGCCGACGATGAACAGTGCGGCGCGCCAGCCATGGGCATCGTTGACCAGTCCGCCGATGGCGAACCCGGCCAGGGTGCCGATGGGCACGCCCAGGCCGAAGATCGCCATGGCCAGAGCGCGGCGCTCGCGCGGCACGTAGTCCGCGATGATTGACTGGGCCGCCGGCACGCATCCTGCCTCGCCGAGGCCGACGCCCATGCGGGCAAGGAACAGCTGCCACATGTTCTGGGTCAGGCCGCACAGGGCGGTCATCACGCTCCACACCGCCAGCGATGCCGAGATGATGCGCTTGCGCTTGTGTCGGTCCGCGGCCCACGCCAGCGGAATACCCAGCAGGATATAGGTGGTTGCGAAGGCAAGGCCCGAGATCGCGCCCGCCTGGGCATCGGTCAGCTTCAGGTCGGACGCTATGGAGTTGAGCAGGATCGCGATAATGTTGCGGTCCATGTGGCTGAACGCGAAAACCACCGTCAGCAGGCCGAGCACATACCAGCGGTAGCGCGGCGAATACAGGTCTGTCCGCCCCTTCGCGGGGGCATCGGACGGAACGGCGGTGAACGCTTTCGACACTATGAAAATCCGGCAGCAGGCAGCCGTTGTTTTAGGTTCCGTCCGGGGTCCTGACAAGGTGCGCCGCCCCCAGTGTTGCAGAATATTCTTGCAATGATGCAAACGTGCTACAGGATGGCCGCCGGCCAGGGGAGGCACCGATCAACACGCCCATCGATTTCTATTTCGACTTCATCTCGCCGTTCGGCTTCTTCGCCGCGAGACAGATCGATGCGCTGGCGGAAAAATATGGCAGGTCCACGCGTTGGCGGCCGTTCAATCTCCGCACCGTGGCCATCGCGACCGGCTTCGACAAGCCCATGGTCGCCTATCCCATCAAGGGCGAGTATTTCAAGCACGACGTGCCGCGGCTGGCCCGGCTCTACGGCGTCCAGCCCTGGAACGTGGCCGACGTGCGCAACGCCAACGTGGCGGTTGCGGGACGCGCATTCTATTGGCTGGCCGACCTTGACGAGGGCGCCGCCAAGCGGCTTGCCCTCGGCATCTACCATGCGCTCTATTGCGAGGCGACCAACGCCTGCGATCCAGAGTGGATCGCGGCGGAGATAGGCAGGATGGGGTTCGACGCGGATGCCTACCGCAACAGCGTCGACGACCCGGACATGAAGACGCGCTACAAGCGGATCACGGACGAGGCGATGGAGAAGGGCGTGTTCGGCTCGCCCTATATCGTCGTCGACGGCGAGCCCTTCTGGGGCTCGGACAGGCTTTGGATGGTGGAGAAGTGGCTGGCTGATGGCGGGTGGTAGCATCGACGCGGCGCTGGAAGCCGCGACACGGAAATATCTGTCGGCGACGGGGATCGCCGACCTGAAGCGGCTTTCGGCCGGCGCGTCCCAGGAGACCTGGTCGTTTGACGCGCCAACGGCGGATGGGTTGCAGGAGCTGATCCTGCGCCGTGCGCCGGGCGGCGTGCCGGAAAGCCGCTCGACAGCCATCGGCCAGGTCCGCGAGGCCAGGCTGATACAAATCTGCCACAGTCACGGCGTCAAGGCGCCGAACGTGCGCTACGTGCTGCAGCCCGAGGACGGGCTGGGCGTCGGTTTCGTCATGGACCGGGTGGCCGGCGAGACGCTGGCGCCCCGCGTGCTGCGCGACGACCTCTACGCCGACGCCCGTACGAAGATGGCGGGCCAGAGCGGCGAGGCCGCCGCCTCGATCCACAACGTGCCCATGGGCGAGCTGGATTTCCTCGAGGAGATCACGCCGCTGCAGCAGTGGCAGAACACCTGGAACGCCTACGAGAAGTATTTCCTCGAATGGTCGCCGTCGCCGGTGTTCGACTATGCGCTGCGCTGGCTGAAGGAGCGGGTACCGGCGCGCGACCGCGTGACCCTGGTCCACGGCGACTTTCGCAACGGCAACATCATCTGGGGGCCGGAAGGCCTGCGCACCATACTCGACTGGGAAATCGCCCATTTCGGCGATCCCATGGAGGACCTGGCCTGGATCTGCATCAATTCCTGGCGCTTCGGCAACATCGACAAGCCGGTCGGTGGTTTCGGCCGGCGCGAGGACATGTTCGAGGGCTACGAGAAGGTGTCCGGCATCAAGGTCGACCCGGAGCGGGTGAAGTTCTGGGAGATCTTCGGCAGCCTGCGTTGGGGCATCACCTGCCGCTCCATGGCGTTCACCCACCTGACCGGGCACGACCGCTCGGTCGAGCGTCCGGCCATCGGCCGCCGCTCGTCCGAATGCGAGGCCGACCTGATGATCCTGCTGGGGAGGAACTGATGCGTCCCGACCGTCCCACCGCCGACGAGATGCTCGAAGCCGTCGAGGAATTCCTGCGCGACAAGGTGATGCCGGCCGTCACCGGCCACCTGAATTTCCACGCCCGCGTCGCCGCCAACGTCATCGCCTCGGTCCGCCGCGAGATCGGCCAGTCGCCCTATATAGAGGCGGATCAGCGCGAGCGGCTGATGCAACTGCTGGGTCACGACGGCGACTGGGAAACCCTCAACCGCGAACTGTGCGAGGACATCCGCGCCGGCAAGACCGACCTCGACGACCCGGCTCTGCTGGAGCATCTGCGCCAGGTGGCCGTAGAGAACCTGGGCGTGGATAATCCCAAATACTCGGCCTACGCGCGCCTTAAAGAGTAAGCTTTAAATTACCAACACTATTGTTATCCCGACTTCCACTTGTATGACGGCCTAGCGACTGGGCTTGCAGTACTCGGCCCGGAAGTGCTGGCTTGCTTTATGGCCGCTCGAAAGCTGGATAGAAAATCCACCGGTGTACTGATTTTTGTCCTTTTCAAATCTGTAAGTGAACGTACCGGAAGAGCATTTTTCAGGGAGTGGACTCCTCTCGGAAAAATACAGGCACATCTTCATTTTCCGCAGATCGATGTTCTGGGATTTGGCGTTTTGATCTGGTTTGGCCGCCGGTGAAATAAACAGCAAGGGTTTGACGGACGTATACCCCTCGGCGCAACTGCGGGCGACCGTTGCGATCCAGATACCAAAGCCGTCCTTGTCATGCCAAAGACCGTTGATTTCGGTGTCGTTGTCGGGCTTCGCCGAAACAGGATTTTTCGCATCGGCATCGGATGCAGCCTGGAGACTGGCCGTCAGGATAATCGACGATACAATTGCTTTTAGAGGGTTCATACCGCGTTCTCCGCAGCGGGTTGCCGAGAGTTAAGCTTCTCGAACGTTCAATCTCGAAGCCTTGTCTTGGCAATCGCAGTCGACGGCGGCCAGGAACCTACTTCCCGCCGATCATCCGCCCCATGACGCGCTTGAGCAGATTGATCACCGCCTGCTGGCGCGCTTCCTTGTCCTGGCCGAATTCGGCGACCGAAAGGCCTTCCAGCGACACGCGCAGAAGATCGCGGGCGACGGCGAAGTTGGGATCGTCGATGGAGGCGATCTCGCCATAGACCTCGCGGCCCAGCTCAAGCCGGCGCTCGTCATAGCGCTTGCCGGCGTCCTTGACGATCTCCTGCAGCTCCGGGTCGGTTCGGCCGGCCGCCTGCAGCTCCTGCCAGGCGACGAACAGCGGGTTCTGAACGAAGCGCCAGTAAATGTCGACGCCGCCCTGCAGCCGCTTCTCCTGGGCCGGCATCTTGCGCAGCTCCTCGGCATAGGTCTCGATCCACTGGTCGATCATGTGGTCGATGGAAGCGCGCAGCACGTCGGGCGTGGTCGGGAAATAGTATTGCACGGCGCCACGCGTCACTTTGGCGCGCTTGGCGATCTCGGTGGTCGTTGTCCGGTGGTAACCGAGCTCCAGGAAGCACTGTATGGTCGCGTCCAGGATGCTGTTCCGGGTCGCGATGCTTTTCTTGGTCTGATGGCGGCGCGCGTCGCGGGCCGAGGGTGCGTTATCCTGAGTGGTCACAGCTCGATCAATGTTGTTACTGGTTCCGTGAGCATAATGCTAAGCCCACCTGCCGCATAGTATTTTCGGCAGCAGTGATTTTTTGTTGCACCTGTCAGAGGCCGAGCACCAGCTTGGCCATGATGTCCCGCTGGACCTCGTTGGTGCCCGCATAGATCGAGCCTGCCCGCGCGTTCAGGTAGTGCGGCGCCGCGGGCGGCGCGTAGTCCGGGCCGACCGGCTGCTGGTTGTGCTGGCGCGCCTCGTGGATGGTGAGCGGCGCAGCATAGTAGCCAATCGCCTCCATGGTCAGGGTGGTCACCTTCTGCATGGCCTCGGACCCGCGAACCTTGATCATCGACGCCTCCGGTCCAGGCGAACCGCCCTTCGACAGCGCCGACATGATGCGCAGTTCGATCATCTCCAGCGCCATCAGCTCCACCTCGGCCTCGTCGAGGCGGGCGGCGAAGGTCCTGTCGTCGGCAAGACGGCCGCCGTCGGATCGCTCGCTGGCCGCCATCTGGCGCAGATGCGTCAGGTCGGCGATCAGCCGCGGCGCCCAGGCGCCGGCGCCGCGCTCCCATTCCAGCAGGTACTTGGCGTAGGTCCAGCCCATGTTCTCCTGGCCGATCAGGCCCGACTTGGGCACCCGCACGTCGTCGAAGAACACCTGGTTGACCTCGTGGTCGCCACCGAGGGTGATGATCGGCTCCACGGTGATGCCGGGCGTGTCCATGTCGAACAGCAGGAACGAGATGCCTTGCTGCGGCTTGCCTGTGTCGCTGGTGCGCACCAGGCAGAACATGCGCTGGGCGTATTGCGCATAGGTGGTCCAGATCTTCGAGCCGTTGATGACGTAGTGGTCGCCGTCGCTCACCGCCTTGGTGCGCAGTGAGGCCAGGTCCGAGCCCGAACCAGGCTCCGAATAGCCCTGCGCCCAGTAGTCGTCGCCCGACAGGATGCGCGGCAGATATTTCTGCTGCTGCTCCGGCGTGCCGAACCGGATGATCACCGGCCCGACCATGCCCAGCCCGTTGGGTAGCGGCTTGGGTGCGTGCGCCTCGGTCATCTCCCTGTTGAACAGGTAGCGCTGGGTGACGGTCCAGCCGGTGCCGCCGTGCTCCTTCGGCCATGACGGCGCGATCCAGCCCTTGCCATGCAGCACCTTGTGCCAGCGCATGGTGGGCTCGAACTCGGCGAAGATCGCGGTCTGGGTCTTCGCGGCGTAGCGCAGGTCGTCGGTGAGGTTGTCGTCGATGAAGCGCCGCACGTCGTCGCGGAACGCCATGTCCTCGCGGCTGAAGTTCAGGTCCATGGATTCACACCGTGGTCGCGGAGCCGCCATCCATCGGGATGACGGCGCCGTGGACGTAGTCGCTGGCCCGCGACGCGAGGAAGATGGCGACGCCGGCCGCATCCTCCGGTTCGCCGAGACGGTTGGCCGGTACACGCGCCAGGATCTTGTCGCGGGTCTTCTCGATGGTCTCGGCCATCATCTTGCTGGGGAAGGGACCGGGCGCGATGGCGTTGACGCGGATGTGGTCCTTGGCCAGCGCTTTCGCCAGCACGCGGGTCAGGTGGATAAGCGCCGCTTTCGACGACGAATAGGAGTAGGTGTCCATGTCCGGAACGGTGAGGCCGTTGATCGAGGCGATGTTGATCACCTTGGAGGGACGCTCGGCGCTGGCGGCCGCCTTGAGCGCGCTGCGCAGCTGCTGGATCAGGAAGAACGGCGCCTTGACGTTCATGGCGTAGACCTTGTCCCAGCCGCTTTCCGGGAACTCGTCGAACGGCGCGCCCCAGGCCGCGCCCGAATTGTTCACCAGTACGTCGAGCGTCGGCTCCAGTTGCTTCATCCGGTCGGCGAGCGCAACGACGCCGGCATGCGTTGACAGGTCGGCCTGCAGCGGAATGCACGTACCGACCTTGGAAAGCTCGGCGGCGACTTCCTCGCAGACGTGCAGTTTGCGCGAGGCGATATAGGTTCTGGCGCCGTTTGCGGCGAAGCCGGTGGCGATCATCTTGCCGATGCCGCTCGAGCCGCCCGTGACCAGGGCGACCTTGCCAGAGATATCGAATAGCGCCTTCATGCGTGACTGTTCCCCGTTGATTTCCGGTCCTCACTATGCACGATAGGCCGCCTAAAAAAAGCCCATACAAATTCATTCTCAGGGAAGCCATCGTCATGAACCGCGTCCTCGAACACCTCGGCACCAAGTATCCGATCATCCAGTCACCCATGGCCTGGATCGCCCGTTCGCAGCTGGCCGCGGCGGTGTCGAACGCTGGCGCGATGGGGATCGTCGAAACCTCGTCGGGCGAGATGGAGCAGTGCATGGAGGAGATCCGCAAGATGCGGACGCTCACCGACAAGCCGTTCGGGGTGAACCTGGCGCTGATGTTCCTGCGCGACGAGCGGATGGTCGACATGGTGATCGACGAGGGCGTGAAGTTCGTTACCACCTCGGCCGGCAGCCCGGCCAAGTACATCGACAAGTTGAAGAAGGGCGGCCTGACCGTCTATCACGCGGTGCCGACCACGGCGATGGCGATGAAGGCGGTCGACGCGGGTGTGGACGGCCTGGTGGTCGAGGGGGCCGAGGGCGGCGGCTACAAGAATCCGGAAGAGGTGGCGCTGTCGGTGCTGCTGCAGACCGTTCGCGAGAAGAGCGACATCCCGATGGTGGCGGCGGGCGGCATCGTCGATGGGCGCGGCATGGCGGCGGCTTTCGCGGCAGGCGCCGAGGGCATCCAGATGGGCACCCGCTTTGTCAGTTCGCTGGAGAGCCCGGTGCACCGAAACTTCAAGCAGGCCATCGTCGACCGCGACGAGACCGGCACCGTGGTGCTGAACAAGAAGTCGACCCCCTGCGTGCGGGCGCTGAAGACCGAACGGTCAATGGCGATTGCAGAAGCCGGCGTCATGGAACGCGCCAAGGGCTTCGGCTCGGTGCTCGACCTCTATTTCGGCGGCGACATGGAGGCCAGCATCGCCCTTTCCGGTCAGGGAACCGGACTGATCCACGAGGTGAAGCCGGTGAAGCAGATCATCGACGAAACCGTCGAAGGCTTCTTCGTCATCGCCAACCAGTTCGCGGCACGCGCCCAGGCTCACAGCTTCTGAACCGGGCTTATTTGCCGGACGGCTGTTCCGTCAGCGACGAGATATAGGCCAGTACCGCCTCGATCTCGTCGCGGCTCAGGCTGATTTCCTTCATCGGGCCGTGCGGCCGCGTCAGGAATGTCCGGTAGTGCTGCGGGTTGGCGACGACCATCGGCAATAGCGATACGAAGGGCGGCGCGGCGTCCATGGCGCTCTGGTTACCGCCCGTGCCGATGACGTGGCAAGCGCTGCACCACATCCGCGCCAGATCGGCGCCCTTCTGATCCAGCGGATAAGATTCGACGCCCGGTACAGGGGCATCCTTGGCTTCATCCGCCCGTGCGCCGACCGCTGCGAGCAGCGACAGGCAGAGGGTCCAACTTAACGTTTTCAGAATTCTGGTCATGCTGTCCATCCTAGCGGGATCGAGCGACGGCGTATTGCGTAAGATCAAGCCGGCACGAAAACATTTCGTCCGTCGTGGCCGCTGACGGTCCCGGGGCGTCCCAGGCTGTCCTTGTCCATCAGCCCGTTCAGCGTTTGCGCGTCCGCCGGCGTGTTGGCGACGAACCGCGTGCCGTCCGACTGGCGGCCGACGACGATGCCGCGTTCCGGTCCGGACTTGCCGAAGACGACGGTGTAGGTCTCGATCGTGGCGGCGCCGGACGGCGTCTCGGTGAACGGCACGTCGGGCAGGGAATCGATTTCGCCCTGGTAGGACGACGGATTTTCCCGCACCCAGTTCCCCTTCGTCGGCGTCGTCGAATAGATGCCGGTCCCCTGCTTGCTGAGATAGCCGCCATTGGCGCCGATCAGGCCATAGGAACCCGGCTTGGCGCGCAGCTTGGGCTGCATCGCGGCGATGGCGTTGAGCGAATAGGAATTGCCTGGACCGCCGAAGAAGGGCAGGCCGCCGGTCACGGTCAGGCCGCGCGGGTCGTCATAGGCCAGGCCTAGTTCGTCGCAGGCGACCTCGACCGCGGACGGGAAGCAGCTGTAGAGATCGATGAAGCTGACGTCATCGATGCCGATGCCCGCCATGTCGAGCGCCTTGCGGCCGCTCAGCTTCATGGCGGGCGCCCGGTCGAGCCGCTGGCGGAAGCTGATCAGCTTCTCGACCGCCTCGCCGACGCCGTGGACGAACACCCACTTGTCCTGCGGAATGCCCAGTTCGCGGGCCTTCCTGACCGACGTCATGATGACGGCCGAGCCCTGGTTGACGCCGTCCATGGCGTTCATCCAGCGCGGATAGGGGAAGCTGATATAGCGGTTCGAGCCGGTCGGGTTCGCCAGCTCGTCGGCGGTACGCGCGGTGCCGTAGAACGCATAGGGATTGCTCGCCGCCACCCGCGTGAACGGTGCGAACAGTTCGCCCATGGCATGCAGGTGCTGCTCCACCGTGCGGCCCTGCCGGCCGCGGATGACGTTCTCGAACAGCGGATAGGTCTGGATCGGGATGCCGATGCCGTGGGCGAATTCGTGCGGCGTGATGAAGCTGCCGCCGATACCCCGGTCCTCCAGTGTACCCTCGTCCTCTTCCTGCCAGTCCAGCTTGATGCCGAGGCGCATGGCGTCCTTGGTGGTCTGGATCGCTTCCGCGCCCGCGATCAGGGCCATGCTTACGTCACCCGACGCGATGCGCTCGCACATCTCGCTCACCAGCTTCTGCGGGGTGTTCCCGCCAACCTGGGAATAGATGGCGTTGCGCGGATTTGCCCCGATGCGGCGGGCGACGGCGCGCGGCGGGTTCTCGGCCCGGCCGAAGCCGTGGGTCACGCGCGGGCGGTTGGTCGAGTCCGGGAAGATGCGGATCATCGCCAGGGTGCAGATGTGCGGCGCCAGCGCCGCGCCCAGCCCGGTGTCCGCCATCGCGGCCTTCGCCGCCTCGGCGGCAATGCCCATGGGCGGATGGGCCTTGTCGGGGGCAACGCCCTTTTCCGTGAACTGTCCGGCCCCGATCAGGATGGGCGTCGAGTCTTCCATTTCTGTCCCCGTTGTCGTCCCTGCTCCGGTCCCTGATACTAGGTTGACCGTGGGTTGGAAAGACGCCGTCGTGAAGCGCTTGACCGGCACATGGAAAAGGTTTCCGATAGTTTTCTGAAATGTAGGTTTCCGGACGGTAACTTTTTCGGCCATGCGGGTTGTCGCGGCTTGGAAACGGCCGCGCTTTCGCCTATCAGAGCCACTGGGATGACGAACGGGATTCAGGCATGACCGCCATCTACAGCGGCGAACGGGTGCGGCCGCACGACGAGATCACCCAGAACGCCCTGCGCGCGGCGTCGGGCTTCCAGGCCATGGGCGTGGGACCCGACAGCGGCGTGGCGGTCATGCTCCGCAACGATTTCACCTTCTTCGAGGCCAGCCGGGGCGCCACCTTCGCCGGCGCCTATGCCGTGCCGATCAACTGGCATTTCAAGGGCGAAGAGGTGGGCTACATCCTGCGCGATTCCCAGGCGCGGGCGCTGGTCGTCCACGCCGATCTGCTGCCCCAGCTCGAGGGCGCGGTGCCTGCAGGCGTCGACGTCATCGTCGTCGAGACGCCGTCCGAGGTCGCGGCGGCCTATGGCATCCCGGCCGAACGCGCAGCGGTGCCCGCCGGAATGACGCACTGGGACGACTGGCTGGCGTCGCTGCCGCCCGTCGCCAACCCCTCGATGGCCTCGCGCGGCGCCATGTTCTACACCTCCGGCACCACCGGCAAGCCCAAGGGCGTCAAGCGCGGCGTCATCGACATCCAGCAGGTCATGGGCCTGATGATCCGTACCGCGTCCGAGGCCTGGGGCTTCACCGGTTCCCATCACCGGGTGCTGGTCACCGGTCCGCTGTATCATTCCGCGCCCAACGGCTATGCCAACGCCTCGGCGGGAATGGGCGCTTACACCGTGCTGCAGCCGCGCTTCGACGCCGAGGATTTCCTGCGCCAGGTTGAACGCCACCGCATCACCCACGCGGTGATGGTGCCGACCATGTTCGTGCGCCTGCTGGCGCTGCCCGACGAGGTCAAGGCCCGCTACGACACGTCTTCGCTGGAATGGATCACCCACGGCGCCGCGCCGTGCGCGCCCGACGTGAAGCGCCAGATGATCGAGTGGCTCGGCCCGGTCATCAACGAATACTTCGGCGGCACCGAGATCGGCCTGATCACCACGGCCAACAGCGACGACGCCCTGCGCAAGCCGGGCACCGTCGGCAAGGCCATCACCGGCGCGAAGATCGCCATCTTCGACGAAGAGGGCAGGGCGTTGCCGCCCGGCGGGATTGGCGAGGTCTATGTCTGGATGGAGGGCATGCCCGACTTCACCTATCACGGCCTCGACGAGAAGCGCGGCGAGATCGGCCGCGACAACCTGGTCTGCATCGGCGACATCGGCTACGTGGACGAGGACGGCTACCTGTTCCTGTGTGACCGCAAGATCGAGATGGTGATCTCGGGCGGCGTGAACATCTATCCGGCCGAGGTCGAGGCCGCGCTGATCACCATGCCGGGCGTGCGCGACTGCGCCGTGTTCGGCATCCCGGATCCCGAGTTCGGTGAAACCCTGTGCGCCTATGTGGAGCCCGAGCGCGAAGGCGCACTCGACGCCGGCAGCATCAGGGCGTTCCTGCGCGACCGCCTCGCGGGCTACAAGGTGCCCCGGGTGATCGAATTCGCCGCCGAGCTGCCGCGCGAGGACTCCGGCAAGATCTTCAAGCGCAAGCTGCGCGAGCCCTACTGGGCCGGCATGGAACGCCGAATCTGAAGGCGCTCGTTCATGCGCCGTTCAAGCTGGACGGCACATCGTTCGTGTCTAGGGTTACCGCCTGAGGACGATACCATGCCCACCGATTCGAACGCGCGCTCCTGTCTCTTGCTTGCGGGCGTGCTGGGTTTTGCGCTGGCGACCGCGGCGCACGCCCAGACCCAGCCCACCTTGAATCTCACCGACAAGGGCGCGAAGCGGACGAAGGCGGTCCAGCCGGTGCCTGCCGCCGCTCATGGTACCAGCCATCCGGGCGCGAAGAAGACCGACGCCGACCAACCCGACATGATCATGCTGCAGGAACCGTTCCGCTCCGGGTCTTCGGTGCCCGTGAGCGTCACGCGGGGCAGGTAGTTCTCTGGCCTGCGCCGGGAGACGGCTGAGGTTAGGCCTTCACCAGCGCCTTCAGCGCCGCTTCATCCGCCTTGCCGTCCCTGCCGAGGGCCTGGATGCAGACCTGGTCGGCGCCCGCCTCAAGATGCTCTTCGATGCGCGCATTGATCGCCGCCGCGTCGCCCCAGGCGACGATGGCATCGACCAGCCGGTCCGAGCCGCCGCCGTCCATGTCGGCCTCGGTGAAGCCCAGCCGCAGCAGGTTGTTGCGGTAGTTGGCCGTGCCAAGATAGATCGGGATGGCTTTCCTTGCCTGCTCGCGGGCCTTGGCCGGGTCGGACTCCAGTAGCACCATTTGTTCCGGGCAGAGCAGCTTGCCCGGCCCCAGGATGCGGCGCGCCTTGGCGGTGTGCTCGGGCGTGACGAAATAGGGATGGGCGCCGTCGGCCTTGTCGCGGGCCACCTCCAGCATCTTCGGGCCGAGGGCGGCGATCACCGTCTTCGGCGGCTCGGCGGGCTGCGGCGCCATGTACTGGACCTGCGCCATGGCGTCGAGATAGCCGGTCATGGCGGCGATGGGCTTGCCGTAGACATGGCCGCGGAAGCCTTCGACGAACGGCTTGTGCGACACGCCGAGTCCCAGCAGGAAGCGCCCGCCCGACTGTTCGTTGAGCGCCAGCTGGGCCACCTTGGCTGTACGCGCGTCGCGGCCATAGATGTTGGTGATGCCGGTCGCGACCGTCAGCCGTTCGGTATTCGCCAGCAGCCAGGCCGCCAGCGACAGCGGTTCGCGGCCAAGCCCTTCCGGAATCCAGAGCGTGTCGTAGCCCCATTCCTCGATCCGGCGGGCGAAGGCGGCAGCCTCGCTCGCCGTATAGCCGTCGAGCCCGGCCCAGACGGCGCGCTTTCCCAGTTTCATGGCCATCTCCCTCACGGAACCTTGTAGCTGCCGTCCGGCTGGTTGATGCGGATCGGATCGGTCTTGCCGTCCCAGGTCGCCGCCGCGTCGCTGACTCGCTTGAACGCGGCGCGGATGGCGTCGTTGGGCTCGACGATCTCGAGGAAGATGTCGAAGTCCTTGCGCGCGTCGAAATACGCGAAACGCGGCGCGCTGCCGTCGCCGCCGCCATAGGTCGTCGCCGGATAGCCGGCCGCCGGATAGGCCTTCATGTCGGCCTCGTAGTCGCTGCTCCAGACGCAGCAATGGTGGAAGCCGTGCTGGCCCTTCTTGTACATGTCGCGGTAGGCGCTGTTGCTGTCGCTGTGCTGCTCGATCAGCTCGATCTGCACGTCGCCCGCCTGGGCGAGGCCCACGGACATGCGCAGCTCGCCCGGCGCCCCGCGGTACTGCACGTTGCCGATGGACAGGTTCTGGGTGATGTAGAACGGCCCCACGCCGTAGAACTTGATCCAGCGGTTGCAGGCCGCCATGAGGTCGTCGACGACCCACGCGTTCTGAAAAATCTTGCGCTCGCTCGGCATGACCATCGGTGTCTCCCCTGATGACGGTTCGCCGCATAGTGGCGCATACTCCTTTCCAAAGCCAACACGGCAAACGGGGAAAACACCATGCTCAAGCTCACCTTCTGCCTGCGACGCTAGGCGCATCTGACGCGCGAGGAATTCCAGCGCTACTGGTACGAGAACCACGGACGGCTCGGCCAGCGGCTGATGCAGCACATCGGCATGGTCCGCTACGTGCAGACCCACACGTCCGACAACCCGCTCAACAAGCTGTTCGTCGACGACCGCGGCGCGCCCGAGCCCTATGACGGCGTCGCCGAGGCGTGGTGGCCCAGCCTGGAGTTCCTGCAGGAGCGGATGCAGGACCCCGCGGCGCAGGCCGCCATGGCCGAGGCGGTCGAGGATGAGGCGCGGTTCATCGATTTCGCCCGCTCGCCGATCTGGCTCGGCGAGGAGCGGGTGATCATCGACAACGGCAAACCCATTCCTTATTGATGACCGACATTTCAGGGAGGGAATGATGGCCGACATCAACCGCGAATGGCTGCTGGTGCAGCGCCCGCAGGGCGAGCCCAAGCCGAGCGACTACCAGTGGCGCGAAAGCCCGGTGCCGGAGCCCGGTCCCGGCGAGTTCGTCGTCCGCGTGCTCTATGCCGCCATGGACCCGGCGATTCGCGGCTGGATGGACGCCCAGGGCAACTACATGCCGCCGATCCCGCTCGGCACGCCGGTGCGTTCAGTAGTGCTGGGCAAGGTCGTCAAATCCAACGTGGTTGCCCATCCCGTCGGCCAGATCGTCTCCGGCCTTGGCGCCTGGGCCGATTACGTGGTGTGCAAACCCGGCTATGTGGGGCCGGTGCCGGTCGAGTGGGGCCATGACCTCACCACTTACCTGCATCCGCTGGGGGCGGTGGGCGCCACCGCCTATTACGGCCTGTTCGAGATCGGCAGGCTGAAGGACGGCGAGAACCTGCTGGTGTCGGGCGCGGCGGGCGGTGTCGGCTCGCTGGTCGGCCAGATGGGCAAGATCAAGGGCTGCAAGGTCGTCGGCATCGCCGGCGGCGCGGACAAGTGCCGCTGGCTGACCGAGGAACTGGGCTTCGACGCCGCCATCGACTACCGCGCGACGAAGGACCTCTCGGCCGAGATCAGGAAGCATTTTCCGGGCGGTTTCGACGTCTATTTCGAGAATGTCGGCGGCGCGACGCTGGAGGCGGCCATGGACAACATGGCGATGCATGCCCGCATCGCCATCTGCGGCATGATCTCGGCCTACAACGACAGCCACGATCCGCCGCCCGGCCCGCGCAACATGTGGAACATCCTGGTCAAGCGCGCCCATGTGGAAGGCCTGCTGGTGTCCGACTACATGCACCGCGCCATGCCCGGCTACCAGCAGATCAACGACTGGATCAAGGCCGGCAAGCTGAAGTTCAAGGTCGACGTCCGCGACGGCCTGGAGAACGCACCGGAAGTGTTCAACAAGCTGTTCACCGGCAGCCACGACGGCAAGCTGCTGCTCAAGATCGCCGACGCGTAAGAAGGGAAAACATCATGTTTGCACAGATCGTCAAGGTCCGGGTCAAGCCGGGCAAGGAAATGGAATTCGCCGCCGTCGGCCGCACCATGAGCGGCGTGGTCGAGGCCAACGAGCCCGGCACGGTCGTCTACAAGCTCTTCCGCACCGAGGATCCGCTCGAATTCATCATGATCGAGATCTACGAGAACGAGGCCGCGCTGCAGGCGCACCGCGACACGCCGCATGTGGCCGCGGTCCTGCCGCGCCTCGGCGGCGTGGTGGACGGCGCGCCGCAGGTCCAGAAGCTGCACGAGGTCGAACTCTGAGCCAGCCGCGTCTCAACGCCAAATTCTGGGTCCAGGCCTATATCCGCCTGTGCGAGACCCGGACCATTCCCGCCATGGTCGTCCGCCACGGCGACGACACGGCGGGGACGGTGCTGATCAAGCTGTACCAGCACGGCATCGGCTCGACGGTGTTCGAGCGCACCGTCGACATGGATGGCAACCGGGCGTGGCTGCGCGCCACCGGGCCGGATCCGGTGGCCGACTCGGAGGCCGACGCGTTCATCGCCCGGCAGGTTAAGTTCGATCCGGACCTGTGGGTCGTCGAGGTTGAATCCCGCGATGGCAGCCACCTGCTCGACGATCCGATCCTTTGACTTCAATCAAGCAGGATTGCCGTCCGATAGGCTAATGCTGAGGGACCCTATGTTCCCGGGAGCGGTCATGCAGCCATCGGTAAAGGCGTTCTTCGATCAGGCGACATACACGTTCTCGTATGTCGTCCGCGATCCCGACAGCACGCATTGTGCGATCATCGATTCCGTCCTGGACTACGATCCCAAATCGGGCCGGACCAGCACGCATTCGGCTGATGCGATTGTCGATTACATCGAGGCGCAAGGCCTGAAGGTCGACTGGATCCTGGAAACCCACGCCCATGCCGATCACATCACGGGATCGGTCCACCTGCTCGAACGGCTCGGCGGCAGGACGGGAATCGGCGCCCGCATCGTCGACGTGCAGGCCACGTTCATGAAGCTCTTCAACCTGACCGGGGATCTGGTGCCGAACGGGCGCCAGTTCGACCACCTGTTCGAAGACGGCGACCGCTTCGCCATCGGCACCATGAGCGTCGACGTGATCCATACGCCCGGCCACACGCCGGCCTGCCTCACTTACCTGATCGGCGACTGCGCCTTCGTCGGCGATACCCTGTTCATGCCGGACTATGGCACGGCACGGGCCGACTTCCCCGGTGGCGACGCCCGGACGCTGTACCGCTCGATCAGGCGCGTTCTGTCGCTGCCGTCGGCCACCCGGCTTTTCCTGTGCCATGATTACCTGCCTGAAGGCCGTTCCGAGTATTTTCACGAAACCTCGGTGGCGGCCGAGCGCGAAGGCAACATCCATGTGCATGACGGCATCTCCGAGGATTCCTTCGTCGCCATGCGCAATGCCCGCGACAAGACACTCGAGATGCCGACGCTGATTTTGCCCTCGATCCAGGTGAACATCCGTGCGGGCCACTTCCCCGAGCCGGAAAGCAACCGCGTCGTGTATCTCAAGATTCCGGTAAACGCCGTTTAGCGGCACCCCGAATCGACGCGATTGCTCTGGCGAAGGGCTCGCCGAGCGATACACTATTCATGTGCGTAACGGAGAGGGGCGTCATGGAAGCGCTGAGCGTCGAAGTCGTGTCGTATATCATCGTCAAGGCCCGCGAGTTCGACGCGAAGGTCGAGCCGGTCGACGAGAAGCCGGCGTCTGACGAGGCCGATGACGGCGAGGGCATCATCCTCGAGGATTTCGCCGACGATCCCACCTATCAGGAACTGCGCGAGGCGATCGATGACCTGGACGAGGACGCGGGTTACGAACTGGTCGCCATGATGTGGATCGGGCGTGGCACCTATGACGCCGAAGATTGGGAGGAAGCCCTCGAAACCGCCCGTGACGAAGCCATCAATTCCACCGCCGACTACCTGATCGGCACGCCGCAGCTCGGCGATTTCCTGGAGGAGGGGCTGACGGCGCTGGGCTACGAGTTCGATCCAGACGCGCTGAAGCATCTGTAGGGTTTTCTTCAGTTCCCTGTGATTCTGCGAGCAAAGCGAAGCAGCCCAGCCGTGCGGTTGATGGCCGTGTGGCGGAGGAGCTGGATTGCCGCGCATCGCTCGCAAAATCACGGCGAGAGGCGCGCATAGCGTTCCAAAGCCACTCTCACAAGCCCTCACGGATTATTTTGCGAATGAATCGCAAAATAATGTTGCAAGCGATTCTCAAGTGGGTTACATCTGTCTTCAGTTAAGAGACACTCGCAAGTTCCGGCTGGGTAGCGCTGGTGACGGAATTGACCCCCGAAAGGGATCTGCGCTCCCCGTCACCAGCGCCCCTACCGCCGGAGAGACAAATCGGAATCCCCGTGACGTCAGCCATGACGTCTCCTGAGCGAGCCCGCCGACTCCTCCCCGTGTCGGCGGGCTTATTCATTTGAAACTCCCCACCCCGCGGCTAGACTCGGTCCTCCTACCGAGGGGAGCCGCCATATGAACGGTGCGGAAGCACTGGTCGCAGCCGCCATCAGCGAAGGCGTCGAGGTCTGTTTCGCCAATCCCGGCACCACCGAGATGCCGCTGGTGCTGGCGCTCGATTCGGTGCCCGGCCTGCGCGGCATCCTCTGCCTGCACGAGAACGTCGCGACCGGCGCCGCCGACGGCTATGGCCGCATGACCCGCAAGCCGGCCATGTGCCTGCTCCATCTGGGGCCGGGCCTGGCCAACGGCCTGACCAACCTGCACAACGCCCGCCGGGCCTTCACGCCGGTGCTCAACGTGATCGGCGAACACGCCACCTGGCACCTGCCGGCCGATCCGCTGCTTGCCACCCATATCGAATGGATCGCGCGGACGGTCAGCGACTACGTGAAGGAGAACCTGGGCGCGACCACCGTCGCCGTGGACCTCGCCGACGCGGTCGAAGGCGCGAAGCAGGGTGGCGGGCGCATCGCCACGCTGACCGTGCCGCACGATTGCCAGCTTGGCGACGCGGGGACGGCGATTCCGGTGCGCCGATCCGATCCGCCGAAGACCTATTCCTCCGGCAACGTCATCCAGGCTGCCAAGGCGCTGAAGGCGGGCCGCTGCGCCATCCTGCTGGGCGCCGAGGCGCTTTACGAAGAGGGCGTTCTGCTGGCGGGCCGCATCGCCGCGGCAACTGGCGCCGACCTGCTCTGCGACAGCTTCTTCGCCCGCATGGAGCGGGGCGGCGGCCTGCCTTATGTCGCCAAGATCCCTTATTTCCCCGACCAGGCGATCGAGCTGCTGCGGCGCTACGAGCATGTCATCGTCGCCGGCACGCGACGGCCGGTGTCGTTCTTCGGCTATCCGGGTATTCCCAGCCACGTCGCTACCGAGCGGCAGACCATCATGCTGGCCAGCCCGCGCGAGGATGCGCTGGGCGCGTTGCGTGCCTTGGCCGCCGAGGTGAGGGCGCCGGACGAGATCGAGCCGTTCATGGGCGAACTGCCCGACATGCCCTTGGGTCCGCTCGACGCCCAGTCGGTCGCCGCCGTCATCGCCCGGCTGCAGCCCGAGAATTGCATCATGATGGACGAGGCGCTGACCGTCGGCGTCCACTATTTCGAGGCGTCGCGCCACGCGCCGCGATTCTCCCACCTCATGCTCACCGGCGGCGCCATCGGCGAGGGTCCGGGCGCCGCGACCGGCGCTGCCGTCGCGTGCCCGGGGCGCAAGGTGATCAACTTCCAGTCCGACGGCTGCGGCGCCTATTCGGTGCAGGCGTTCTGGACCCAGGCGCGCGAGAATCTGGACGTGGTCACCATCATCGGTTCCAACCGAAGCTATGAGATTCTGAACGTGGAACTGCGGCGTGCCGGCGTGACCGAACCCGGGCCGATCGCCCGCTCCATGGCCGGCCTCGACAAGCCGTTCCTCGACTGGGTGAAGATCGGCGAGGGGTTCGGTGTGCCGTCGGTCGCGGTCGATACGGTCGAAGGGCTGGCGCGGGAGCTGGAGAAAGCGCTGGCCGGGAAGGGGCCGCGGCTGATCGAAGCGATCATGGTGTAGGGCCGAGCGGGCTGCGGCGCACCCCTCACCCTAACCCTCTCCCACAAGGGGAGAGGGGATTTGTCGAGCAGGATCAGCCGTTTACCCTTCTCCCCTTGTGGGAGAAGGTGGCGCGAAGCGCCGGATGAGGGGGCCTTTACCGCCCCGGCGGATTGCCGTCCAGGTAGTCGTGCAGCACCTCGTGGAAACGCCGCACCCGCGTCTCCTGCGCGGCCAGGTAAGGCTCCTGGTAGCCGCGCGAGCGCCAGCCGGCCTGCTGGCCTTCGGTCAGGCCCCAGTCCTGGAATACCACCGTGTCCTCCAGGTCCATGACGCCCTTGCCGCCGTCGTACTCGCGCAGTTCGAGCTCGGCTTCCTTGAATTCGTAGGGCTTCGACGCCGTCCGGTGGACGTACTCGCCCTTGCCTTCGATCGGGTAGGCCATCATCCAGTAGTCGAAATAGCTCTTCTCCGGATCGCTCGGATGCGGCTCCCAGCGGAAGAACGACATCCCGTCCGACGATGCACCGAAGGCGACATTGGGGAACAGCACGCCGAACGGGCTTTCGGTCAGGTCCTCGTCGGACATGTTCTCGTATTGCAGGAAGCCCTTTTCCTTCCACAACTTGCGCTTGGCCGCCTTGAGGTCGAGCCAGCCCTGCATCGCCATGGTTTCGTAGTCCGGATACTGCTCCGGGTCGATGCCCCAGGAGCGCAGCGTGGCCTTGAAGGGATGCTCCTTGCCCTCCGGCACGCGGTCGCGCAGCGACGGGCGGCCCATCTGGATGATGCGCGCGTGGCCCGTGGGGAACATCTCGTAGCGCGATGTGAAATGGTCCTGGTCGATCACCGCGGGCACCTGCGGATGCGCCGTGCGGGTGTGGTAGGACTCGCTGAAATTGTCGGACGCGAACTTCCAGTTGCAGTTCAGCGCCACGCGGACCTGGCGGATGCGCACCAGCGTCTCGAATGGGTGGTTCCTGTATATCTCGGGCAGCGGCTCCAGGTATTTCAGCAGCGGCGGGGTCTGGTTGTCCATGGTGTACCAGACGAATCCGCCCCAGGTGTCGACGCGCACGTCGATCAGCCGGACCTTGCCGACGGGGTCGCCCTGCGGGAAGTCGTCGCGGTCGCAGGCGTCGATCAGGCTCCCGTCTGTGCTGAACACCCACCCGTGGTAGGGGCAGGTCCAGCTGTCCTGCGATCCGTTGGTATGCACCAGCTTTTGGGCGCGGTGGCCGCAGGCGTTGTAGAAGCCCTTCAACGACCCATCGGGCTGGCGGGCGATGATGACGGACTCATGCATGAAGTTGTGGACGATGTAGTCGCCCGGGTCCGGCAGCTGGTTTTCGCGGCCGGCGATGTGCCAGACCCTGGTCCAGAGTTGATCCCATTCCTTCTCCATCCACGCGCGCGAGTAATAGCGCTCGGGCGTGATCGGGTCGCCGCGCAGGTTGCGCGGATCCTTGCCGTTCATCGCCATCGGATGGGTGATCGTCTCGGTCATGGTTCAGCCTTCCCCGTGCATGCGGCGATGCGCGCGTTGCGGCGTCATCGCGATCCTGTCGAATTGGTCGATCGATCAATAATGCTTGAGCGGTGGTTCATTTGCAAGTGGCCCAAGCGGCATTGCTACGCGTCGCTGGGACAGAATGCGTCACGTTGCGAGCGATCTCCACGCGCGGCATCGCAGGCTTGCAACGTGCAGGCGTGAAGGTATTGTGGCGTCCGGATGCCAAACTGAACGGGGAAAGCGGCCATGAAAGCTGTGCTGTGCGACGAATACGGGTCGCCCGATGTCCTGAAGCTGGTCGACCTGCCGGCGCCGGAGATGAAGCCCGGCCATGTGCGCGTATCGATCCGCGCCGCCGGCGTGAACTTCCAGGACACGCTGATCATCAAGGGCACCTACCAGTTCAAGCCGCCCATGCCGTTCATCCCGGGCGGCGAGGCCGCGGGCGTCGTTACGGAAGTCGCGGACGACGTGAAGGGCTTCGCGGTGGGCGACCATGTGCTCGCGCTGACCAGCTGGGGCAGCTTCTGCGAGGAGATTGTCGCCCCGGCCGACCGCTGCGTGAAGTTCCCGGCTGGCATGGACTTCGCCGAGGCCGCAGGCTTCCTGACCAATTTCGGCACGTCCTATCACGCGCTCGTCCACCGGGCGAATCTGCAAAAGGGCGAGACGCTGCTGGTGCTCGGCGCCGCGGGCGGCGTTGGCCTGGCGGCGGTGCAGATCGGCAAGGCGCTGGGCGCGACTGTGATCGCCGCCGCGTCGAGCGAGGCCAAGCTGAAGATCGCGAAGGAATCGGGCGCCGACCACCTGATCAACTACGCCGAGGGCGAGTACAAGGAGACGGTCAAGGAATTGACCGGCGGCAAGGGCGCCGACGTGATCTATGACGCGGTCGGCGGCGACTATTTCGACCAGGCGCTGCGCTGCGTGAACTGGAACGGCCGGATTCTGGTCGTCGGTTTTGCCAGCGGCCGGATTCCGACCGCGCCGGTGAACCTGACCTTGCTGAAGGGCTGCTCGATCGTCGGCGTGTTCTACGGCCGCTTCAAGCAGGAGGAGCCGGAGAAGAGCCAGCAGGCGATCGAGGAGATCGTCGATTTGTATCGCCAGGGCAAGCTGAAGCCCCATATTTCACGGCGTATGCCGCTGGAGCAGGCCAGGGAAGCCCTGAACCTGTTTGTCAATCGCGAGGCCGAGGGTAAGATCGTCCTCACAGCAGGCGCATGAACCAATCGGGGAACCGGAACATGACGGACAACTCAGAATCGCACGAACTGTCGCAGTTCACGCGCATGGACGAAGGCACCGCCGAGGATTGGGAAATCATCGGCCGTGAATACATGAAGATGGCGAGCGGCGTTGTCGACCGGGTCATCGAGCACATGAAGCTGCTCGACGGCGACTTTGGCGGCTTCCAGGTCGATCGCCTGACCCACAGCCTGCAGACCGCGACCCGCGCCTACCGCGACGGCAGGGACGAGGAATATGTCGTCTGCGCGCTGCTGCATGACATCGGCGACACGCTGGGCACCTATCACCACGGCGCGGTCGCGGCGGCGATCCTGAAGCCTTTTGTCTCCGAAGCCAACCGCTGGATGCTCGAGAACCACACCGACTTCCAAGGCTACTACTATTACGAGTTCGTCGGCCTCGACAAAAACCGGCGCGACAAGTTCATCGACAGCCCGTACTACGAACACACTAGGGAATTCATCGACAAGTACGACATGCCGGCGTTCGATCCGAACTACCCGACCATGACGCTCGAGGAATTCGAGCCGATGATGCGCCGGGTGATGCGCAAGCAGCTCAAGTCCAAGATCGCCAAGTACGCCGCCGAGTAAGCCAGCGCCATGCGCGCCTGGATCTGTCGCGCCTACAGCGACTACCATGATGTTGTGATCGACACCGTTCCCGACCCGGTTGCCGGGCCAGGCCAGGTGCTGATCAAGCCGCGCGCCGCCTGCGTCACCTTCGTCGAGATGCTCCAGGTCCAGGGCCTGCACCAGCACAAATACCCGACTCCCTTCATCCCGGGCGGCGAATGCGCCGGCGAGGTGGTCGCGGTAGGCGAGGGCGTCACCCGTTTCAAGGTGGGCGACAGGGTCATGGGCGGCGTGCGCACCGGCGCCTATGCGGAGCTCGTCGCCGCCGACCAGGGCGGCCTGCATCATCTGCCGGCGCCGTTCGACTGGTATACCGGTGCGTCGTTCGGCAGCGCGTATCGCACCGCCTGGGTGGGCATCGTCACCCGAGGCCAGATCCAGAAGGGCGAGACCCTGCTGGTGCACGCGGCCTCCGGCGGCGTCGGACTCGCGGCGGTCGAGTTGGGCAAGATCCTGGGCTGCACCGTCATCGGCACCGGCGGCGACGACAAGCGCCTCGAGATCGCCAGGCAGATGGGCGCCGACCACGTCATCAACTACCGCGAGACTCCCCGCTTCCGCGACAAGGTCAAGGAACTCACCGGCGGCAAGGGCGCCGATGTGATCTATGATCCGGTCGGTGGCGATGTGTTCGATGAGTCGATCCGCTGCATCGCCACGTTCGGTCGGATCCTGATCATCGGCTTCACCAGTGGCCGGATTCCGTCGGTGCCGGTGAACTATCCGCTGATCAAGCAGTTCTCGGTGATCGGCGTGCGCGCTGGCGAGTATGGCCGGCAGAATCCCGAAGGCGGCCGCAAGGTCACCGCGGATATGATGCGCATGGCCAATGAAGGCCTGTTCCACCCCCATGTTCATGCGGTCATGCCGTTCGAAGGCCTGGTCGACGCGTTCGACGCGATTGCTGGCCGCACCGTGGCTGGACGCATCGTGATGGAGATATCCCGTGACTGAGGAAAAGCCTGTCGAGGCCTACAAGCTGAAGCCCAAGGACGCGGCGACGCTGCTGATCATCCGCGGCGGCGAAGAAGTGCTGATGGGCGTGCGCAGCGCCAGGCACGCGTTCATGCCGAACAAGTACGTCTTCCCCGGCGGCAGGGTGGACCGCGCCGACGCGCTGGTGCCACGGCCTGTCGACCTGCGGCCCGACGTGGCGGCCAAGCTGGAGCGCGGCGCGTCGCCCAGCCGCTCGCGGGCGCTGGCCATGGCGGCGGTGCGCGAGACCTTCGAGGAAGCCGGCATGATTCTGGGCGCCGAGCATCCGCCTGTCCGCACCGGTTCGCCGCACTGGAAGCCGTTCTATGCCAGCGGCCTTGTCCCGGCGCTCGACAAGCTGGAATACATCGCCCGGGCGATCACGCCGCCCGGCCGTCCTCGCCGCTTCGACACCCGCTTCCTGATGGTCGACGCCGACCACCTTCGCGGCGATATCGCCGGGAGCGGCGAACTGTTGAACCTCAACTGGGTGAAGCTGAAGGAGGCGCAGGACCTGGACCTGCCCAATATCACCCGGCTGATCATCGAGATCGCCCGCCGTCGCATCGACGACGGCGAACACCTGAAGGACGATGCCCGTGTGCCTTTCGTCCGCACGGTCAAGCGCCGGCATATCATCGGTGACCACTGACGCCCGTGCGCCCCTGGCGACGCCCGGACAGGAGGAAGTTGTCCGCTTCCTCGCCGGCGGGCAGGCTTTCGGCGCACCTGCCGAGCACATCGAAACCCACATCTCGCACCTGTTCCTGGCCGGGGACCGTGCCTGGAAGCTGAAGCGCGCCATCACGCTCAATTTCCTCGACTTCTCGACCGCCGAACGCCGCCGCGCCACTTGCGAGCGCGAGGTATTGCTGAACCGCAGGACCGCGCCGGACTTTTATCTCGGCATCACACCGGTGACCTGGGACGGTACGGTACTCGCCGTTGGCGGAGCGGGCGAGCCGGTCGACTGGCTGATCGAGATGCGGCTCTTCGATCAGGAAACCCTGTTCCACCGGCTCGCGGAACGCGGCGCGCTGACCCGGCCCCTGGCCGCCGCTCTCGCCGAGCAGGTGATCGCCTTTCATGGGGCCGCCGAACACCGGCCGGACAAGGGTGGCGCCGCGGCCATCCGCGGGACCGCCCGCGATGTGGCCGTCAACCTGCGCGCCATTCCGGCGGGAATCCTGTCCCCGGCCGATGTCGAGGCCTGGGCGACCCGCATCGACGCGGCCTTCGCCGCCAACGCCCGACTACTGGACGGCCGGCGCGAGACAGGGTTCGTGCGCCTGTGCCACGGCGATATGCACCTGGCCAACATCTGCCTGGTTGACGGCCGCCCGGCGCTGTTCGACTGCATCGAGTTCAACGACGACATTGCCTGCATCGACGTGCTGTTCGACCTGGCGTTCGTGCTGATGGATCTGCTGTTCCATGGTCTGGCCGAGGCGGCGAACCTGGTCCTGTCGCGTTACCTCAGCGCGACCCGGGATTTCGCCGGGCTCGCCGCCATGCCGGCATTCCTGTCGCTGCGCGCGGCGATCCGGGCGATGGCCGTGGGGATGGCAGCCTCGAGCGAAGCCGGCGCAACGATCGCTCGGGACTATATGACCACCGCCGCCACGTTGCTGACGCGGCCCGAGAGGCGGCTGGTCGCGTTGGGCGGCCTGTCCGGTACGGGCAAGTCGACTCTGGCCATGGGGATCGCCGGGCAGATTGCTCCTGGGGCAGGCGCGGTGACCGTCTCCAGCGACGTCGCCCGCAAGCGTCTCATGGGCGTTGCGCCTGAGCAGGCGTTGCCGCTGGAAGCCTACAGGCCGGAGATCAGCGCCCAGGTCTACGCGCGGCTGTTCGACGACGTGGCGGCCGCGCTCGGCGCCGGACAGGCGGTGATCGCCGACGCGACCTTCGTCCGGCCTCAAGGTCGGCAACGCCTGCGCGAACTGGCCGCCGCCGCGGGCGCGCCGTTCCATGGCCTCTGGCTGGAGGCGCCCGCCGAGGTGCTGCGCGACCGTGTCGCCGGGAGGCTCGGCGATCCTTCCGACGCGGATGTCGGCGTGCTCGAGAGGCAGATGCGGGAGGATGTTGGCACGATCGACTGGACGCGGCTGGATTCCAGCCATCCGGACTTGCGTGCACACGCCCTCACGGCGATCGCGTTGCCGGCAGTCGGCTAGATGGTCTCGCATAAGCGTCATACAAATTGAGCGAACAGTCGCTACCATGGCGACAAACCGCCCTGGAGCTCCATGTCCGTCCGTAACCTAGACAAGCTGTTTCGTCCCGCTTCCGTGGCGGTGATCGGTGCCACCGACCGGCCGTCAGCGGTTGGCGAGGTGGTCATGCGCAACCTGCTCGCGGGCGGATTTTCCGGCCGCATCATGCCGGTCAGTCCGAAGCGCGACAGCCTGATGGGCCAACCCTGCTATCGCGATGTGGCCGGCCTGCCCGAGACACCCGACCTGGCCGTGATCTGTACCCCTGCGCCAACCGTGCCGGGTATCATCGCCGAACTGGGCACGCGCGGCACCAGGGCAGCCGTGGTGATCACCGCCGGCGTTGAACGCGAGGCCATGCTGAATGCGGCCAGGCCCAACCTCTTGCGCATCCTGGGACATAATTGCGTCGGCCTGCTGGTGCCGGGAATCGGGCTGAACGCCAGCTTCGCGCCTGGCACGCTCGGGGCCGGAGAGATCGCGTTCGTGTCGCAGTCGGGTGCATTGTGCACCGCCGTGCTCGACTGGGCAGCCGCGCGGGGCATCGGCTTCTCCCATTTCGTCTCGCTCGGAAACTGTGCCGACGTGGATTTCGGCGACGTGGTCGACTACCTGGCCCAGGATCCTGGAACACGGTCCATCCTGCTCTACATCGAGTCGGTGACAGACGCCCGAAAGTTCCTCTCAGCGTGCCGGGCGGCGTCGCGCGCCAAGCCGATCATCGCCATCAAGGCCGGCCGATTCGCGCAGGGCGCGAAGGCGGCCGCATCGCACACCGGCGCGCTGGCCGGCCGCGACGATGTCTATTCGGCGGCGCTGGAACGCGGCGGCGTGCTTCGTGTCGATACCACCGAAGAACTGTTCGAGGCGGTCGAGACCCTGGCCCGCGCGCGGCGGCCGGCAGGCGACGGGCTGGTTGTCCTCACCAATGGCGGTGGGTTGGGCGTAATGGCGGCGGACGCGCTGGCCGCCCGCGGCGGTGCGCTCGCCGAACTCTCGGAGGCGACCGTCGCGGCGCTGGACAAGGTCCTGCCACCGACCTGGTCGCGGGGCAATCCGGTCGACATCATCGGCGACGCGCCCGGCGCCCGCTACGGCGACGCGCTCGACGTTCTGCTCTCGGCGCCCGAAGCCGACGCCCTGCTGGTCATGCACGCACCCACGGGAATCACCTCGAGTGACGAAGTGGCGCGCGGTGTCGTCGAAAAGCTCGATGGCGCGGGCAAGACCGTGCTGGCCAACTGGATGGGCGGCAAGGTGGTCGCACCGGGCCGGGAGATTCTCGAGACGGCCGGCATTCCATCATTCGAGACCCCGGGCGCCGCGATCAGCGCATTCAGCCAGCTCAGCGGATACCGCAACCTCCAGTCTCTGCTGTACGAAACCCCGTCCGCCAGTCCGGAACACTTCAAGCCGGACCAGGCGCGCGCCAGGTCGGTGATCGACGCCGTGCTCGCCGATGGGCGCAGCCTGCTGACCGAGTACGAAGCCAAGGAACTGCTGGATGCCTACGCCATCCCTATCGTGGTCACCCGCATTGCCGGCGACGCGGCCGAAGCGGTGCGCCTGGCTGACGAGATGGGCTATCCGGTCGTCATCAAGATTCTTTCCCGCGAGATCAGCCACAAATCGGATGTTGGCGGCGTCGCGCTCAATCTGAAGTCGGCGGAAGCCGTGCGCTCGGCGGTCGAGACCATTGCCGCGCGGGTGGCCGAGCTTCGCCCCGACGCCAAGCTGGATGGCTTCACCGTTCAGCAGATGATCGCGCGTCCGACGGCCCACGAGCTGTTGGTCGGCTGCTTCACCGACGATGTGTTCGGACCGGTCATCATGTTCGGCCAGGGCGGCACCGCCGTCGAGGTGATCCGCGACCGGGCCGTGGCGCTGCCGCCGCTCAACATGGCCATCGCCGCGCGCCTTGTCGCCACGACACGGGTTTCGCGCCTGCTCGAAGGCTACCGCGACCGGCCGCGCGCCGACATGGACGCGATCCGGCTGGCGCTGCTGAAGCTGGCGCAGCTCGTGATCGACTTTCCGGAAGTTGCCGAACTGGACATCAACCCGCTGCTCGCCGACGACAAGGGCGTGACCGCTCTCGATGCGCGCGTTGTCGTTCGCGCCGCAGCGGTCGCCGGCGTCGGCCACCTCGCCATCCGCCCCTATCCGGACGGACTGGAGCAGAAAGTGGAACTCCGTACCGGCGAGACGGTGCTGCTGCGTCCGATCCGACCCGAGGACGAGGCGGCGCACGCGGCGTTCTTCGGGCGGCTGGAGCAGGAGGATGTGCGCTTCCGCTTCTTCGCCGTGGTGAAGCAGCCGGACCATGAAACGCTCGCCCGCTTTACCCAGATCGACTACGACCGCGAGATGTGCTTCATCGCCACGCGGATGAACGACGGCGCGGCCGAAATGCTGGGCGTGGTGCGCGCCATCGCCGACCCCGACAACGAGCGGGCGGAGTACGCGATCATCGTCCGCTCCGACCTGAAGGGTGCCGGGCTGGGGCAGGCGCTGATGGAGAAGCTGATCGCCTATATGCGCGCGCGGGGCACGAAGCAGTTGTGGGGCGATGTCCTGGCAGACAACAATGCGATGCTGGACCTCGCCGAGCGGCTGGGCTTCCGGAAACGCCCCGGTCTTGATGGATCGGCGATCCGCACCGAGCTGACGCTGACGTGAGACGCCCCTAATGGGCCAGCAGCAGCGGCAGGTCCATGCCGCGCAGCAGGTCGCGGGTGACGCCGCCCAGCACGGTCTCGAACATGCGCGAATGTCCCCACGCGCCGCAGACCAGCAGGTCGGCGCCGAAGTTCCGGGCCTCGAACACCAGCGAGGCCGCGGCTGGCCCGTCGACATCCGTCACATAGTCCGCCTCGGCCTTCACGCCGTGCCGCGCCAGATGCTGGGCGATTTCGGCGCCCGGGATATGGCGGCTCTCCTCGTCTCCGACGGTCAGCACTTTCACGGCCTCGGCCTTTTCCAGGATCGGCAGGGCGTCGTTGAGCGCACGGGTGGCTTCCTTGCTGCCGTTCCAGCCGATGATGACCCGCTTGCCGACGCCGGACGACGCGCCGCTCCACGGCACCACCAGCACCGGCCGGCCGGCGGTCAGCACCAGATCGCCGGGCAGGTTGCCTGCCGCGCCGGCTGGCGCCTGGTCGCCGCCGCCCTGGGGCACGATGACAAGGTCAGTGTAGTGGGCATGCTGGGAGAACACCGCTCGGATATCGCCCTCACGGTAGCGCCATTCGGTGCGGATGCCGGTCGCCGCCTCGCGCGCCTTGACCCTGGCCTCGATCTCCCGGGCGGCGGCGCGCGATTCGTCCATATAGTTTTCTGCCAGGTCCGCCGGCACATAGGGGACGACGCAGGCTGGGACAGGCATGTTGTCGACCACGCTCAGCGCGGTCAGCGTCGCGCCGTGGGCCTCGGCCAGCGCAAAGGCCACGTCCTCGGTCGCCTGGCCGGCCTGTCCTTCGAACGCATGAAACAGAATGTTCCGGATCGCCATGACCCTCTCCTGATTATGCGGCAATATCACCGCAGCATAAGTCAGGATGGCATGACTGTCCTAACAGGCAATTGACCCTGGTCAATAACCGGGCTTGCTGCCCTGGGCCGCAGTCTTGCTGGCGATTGCAGCCATCAGGCCATCGAATCCCTGGGTCCGCAGCACGTTGGAGAATTCGGAGCGGCGCAGCGCCACCTCGCTGACGCGCCCGCCCAGGTAAAGATCCGACACTCGCCATGCGTCGCCGGTCTTGCGCATCACATAGTCGATCGGGATCGAAGGCTCCTGCGGAACCCGCACCTCGCTGTTGACGATCACCGTGCCCGAGGGACCCGGGCGTTCGCCGGTCACCGCCAGCGTCTGTCCGATGAAGGACTTGAAGCGGCTGGCGTAGATGGCACAGAGATATTGTTTGAACTTGCCCACATAGATGGTGCGCTGCTCCTCGCTCCAGCTGTCCCAGACGCTGCGGCCAATGGCCATGGCGCTTTGCAACTTCACGTCCATCCGAGCCTCGAGCACCGGGCACAGCGCCTCGACACGCTTCTCGAACGGCTGGCCGCTGGTCTTTTTCATGATTCCGAGCATGCCGGTCTGCAGGTCGTCGACGACGGCCTGCGCCGAACCCGGGGGCGGCGAGGTCTGGGCATGGACTTCCGGAACAAACAGGGCCGCGATCAAAAGCGCGGCGAAAACGGATCTCAACCGGGGGCCTCCTGAGCACTGGCGGCGCGGGGGGGCGTCGCCGCACGGAATATAGGGGCAGGGTATCGTCATCGCAAAGCCTGTGAGTACTTCGTATTTTTGACAACAACAGTTTCTTGCGTCAGCCTGTCGTCTTCGCCGAAGACAGCCCGCACGCTTGGGGAGTGAACGTTGCCTGTCTGGAAAAAGTTGCTCGTCGTCCTGCCGGCTTTCCTGATCCTGCACCTTACCGCCACCGGCGCCGCCGCACTGGTCGACGGACTGCGCGACCTTTGGGTACCCGGCGGTACGGATGAGATCATTCTGCTGGCGGCCTTCCCGGCGGGCTACGGAATGGGCGCCGCCGTCGGCATGACGGCCGCGCCCGGCCTCACCAGGCCGGTGCTGTCGCTGTCGCTGATCCTGTCCATCGCCGGGCTGTACTGGTTCGCCGAACTGGCCAAGGGCTATGGCGCAGGTGGGGCGGCGCAGGCACTCACCGGCTTCGCGGCCGGACTGGCCATGCCGATCTGCGCCCGCGCGCTGGGCCTTACCCGCAACGTGATCGCCGGCATCCTCGTGGCGCTGCTGATCGCCGCGGGCTGGTGGCTGTCGATCCCGTTCGTCGACTTCTTCAAGCAGGGTCTGCCGATCAGCGGCACGCCCGCTTGGGCCGGGCCCTACTATGCGCAGGGTTTGCTGAGCGTGCTGTGGCTGCTCCTGGTGCTGTTCCTGGGAGCCGACCGCAATGGCGGCAGACGCCCCTAGGGTCCGGACTCATTTAGCCCAGTAGGTCACGGTGGCAGCGATGAGAACGCCGGAGAGGAAGTTTTCGGCGATTTTGTCGTATCGGGTTGCGATGCGTCGGAAATCCTTGAGCCTAGCCCACAGTCGCTCGACCTTGTTGCGC